>JAFGOK010000632.1 GCA_016926535.1 Micromonosporaceae bacterium
GCTTGAACCGGGCTGCCGAGCCCAGCAGCCCGGGATTGGCGAATTCCATGATCGACCAGAGATCGGCGAGCCGGTTCTCGACCGGTGTTCCCGTCAGGGCGAGCCGGTGCCGGGCAGGGATCCCCCGCACCGCTGTGGCCTGGCGGGTCGCCGCGTTCTTGATTGCCTGAGCCTCGTCGAGCACCATCCGATGCCAGGGGATCCTGCCAAGCTCCTCCGCGTCTCTGGCAGCCAGGGCGTAGGTCGTGATCACAAGGTCGGACTCCCGCACGGCGTCGAGAAAGTCGTTGCCTCGCGCCCTCTCCGCGCCGTGGTGGACATGGACCCGCAGGTGCGGAACGAACCTCGCGGCCTCCCGCTGCCAGTTGCCCACCAGCGACATCGGGCACACCAGCAGCGACTGATGCGGCCGGCGGACGTGGTCTGCCTTGGCGGACGCCTTCCCGCGCCGCCGCACCGCCGCCGGGGACGGGTCGTCAGCGGCGATCAGGGCCAGGATCTGGATGGTCTTCCCAAGGCCCATGTCATCCGCGAGTACCCCGCCGAGACCAAGCGACTGGAGGAAGGTCAGCCAGGCAAGACCGCGTCGTTGGTACGGCCGGAGGGTGCCTCGAAAACTGCTCGGGGCATCAACCGAAGCCAACCGCTGCTCCGAGCGCCCGGACAGCAGGTCGCCCAGCGCACCACTCGCCGTGACCCCGACGACGGGCAGCCCACCCGGCCCCTGCCCCTCCTCCAGCGCGGCGCGCAGCACCTGGCCGACGGTCATCTGCCCTCCGCCAGCGAGGTGGGCGAGGCCAGCGCACAGCCGCTCGTGGTCGAGTTCGACCCACTGACCTCGCAGGCGTACCAGCGGGGCCTTGGCGTCGGCGAGCGTGAATAGTTCCTCTTCAGACAGGACCTCGTCGCCCAGCGCCAGTTCCCAGCGGAAATCGACGACCGCGTCCAGGCCGAACCCGCTCGATTTCGCGACAGTGCCTGGCGCAGCCGTCCCGCTCCTGGTCGCGGTAGCGTTCAGGCGGGCGCCGAGACGCGACCTCGGCCTACCCCACCAGGACGGCAGCAGCACCCCAAACCCTGCGGCAGCGAGCGCACCTGCCCCAGTACGCAGAAAATGCAGCGCCCCGGCACTGTCCAACTGCATGAGCGCTGGACGGGCGGAGCGCAGTGCCTGGCGCAACTCCGGCCACAGCCGGCTTGCCCTGCCAAGCTCCGACAGCAGGGTCTCCTGGGGGGCTTCCAGGTGGCGTGCCAGCGCGCGCAGGGCACCCCGGCTCTGCCAGATCCGCTCGGCGTCAACCACCAGACTGGGCTCATCCGCTGCTTGGAGCGCGAACTCAATCCGCCATGGTCGTTCCGGGTGCTTCTGTCGTTCCGGGCGCCTCGGATCGTGGGCTTCCTCCGCGCCCGGCTCGGTCTCTGGCGGCTCGACCAGCCGGAAGCAGGCCCGGACCTGGCCGCCAGCCGCGTCCCGCTGCCACTCTGAAAGGCGGGCTGCCAGATCGACCAGGTCCGACTGATCTGCCCGGATAGACCGGTCCCGCCCGGTCAGAGCGAGCAACCAGGCACGCACCGCTTCGCCCATACCCGTTGAGCGCCGCGCGCTGGCCAGGCGGCAGTTCCCAAGGGCAACCCGCGCCGCAGCATCAACAAGATCGTCGATCGCGCCGGCCAGTGTCGCTCCGGCTGATCCGGAAGCCCCGGAAGCCCCGGAAGCCCCGGAAGATGGTGCCTGCGCCCTGGCCGATGGCGGCATCGACCGGGCCAGAGCAGTGGCCAACCCGGCGTCCCCACCTGTCACCAGCGGTTTCCACTTCGCCAGGGGACCGCCCGGATCGCCGGCGACCACTGGCAGCACCCTGCCCCGGGAAACCAGATCGGCCGTGAAGGCAGCGACTGCCCGCCAATGTCGGAAATCTGCCCCCTCGACCAGATCTGGGTTCCCTGGCCGGGTCAGGAGCGACAACGCCTCGTCCGCATCCAATTCACCCACCGGAGTGACCCACTCGGCCAAGGTGACGCTCGCCCCCCGCTTTGCCGCCTCCTCAACCAGCCCGACCTCCGGGGACGGCAGTGGCGCGGTACCAAGCGTCGGCAACCGAAGCACGATACTGCCGGGTTTCGCCGCCTTGCCGGCGTCATCCAGCGCTGTGACCAGTTCCTCGACGGTGGCCGCGAAAGGGTGCGGTCGCTGCCTGGGCTGCCTGCCCCTTCGCCGGATCGGCGCAGCGGCCCGCTCGGCGTCCTCCGCCCACAGCGCCAGCTGGCCGCCCGGCAACCAGAGCCCATGGAGAATCAGCATCGGACAACTCTTGCACGCCCTTGGGAATCGCCTGTGGGCGGATCCGCCCGCCGTCGCTGAGACGACCGTGCTGAGACGACCATGCTGAGAACGACCATGCTGAGACCACGTTGCTGAGACGAACCTGAGCCATGCTGAGAGGCACCTGAACGACCTTCGACCGTTAGGCGCCCTGGCGAGTACACCTGAAGCCGCAGATCGACCGGTGAGCACGAGCACAGGAACGGGGCAGCGGATGACAGCGACAGTGACCGGCATCCGGACGGCGGTTGCGGTGAACGAGGTCGTCAAGGTCTACGGCAGTGGCGAGACCGCTGTTCGGGCTCTGGACAGGATCACCATCGATTTCCACACGGGACAGTTCACCGCGATCATGGGTCCTTCCGGCTCTGGGAAATCGACGTTGATGCACTGCGCCGCTGGGCTGGACACCGTAACCTCAGGCAGCGTCCTGCTTGGCGGGCAGGACATCACCCAGCTGCCGGACCGGGCGCTGACCCGGTTGCGGCGCACCAGCGTCGGCTTCATCTTCCAGGCGTTCAACCTGCTGCCAACGCTGACGGCGAAGCAGAACATCCTGCTGCCGCTCAACCTCGCCGGCCTCCGGCCGGACCAACCCTGGTTCGACCAGATCGTTACCGTGCTGGGCATTGCGGACCGGCTCAACCACACGCCGGCACAGCTGTCCGGCGGCCAGCAGCAGCGAATCGCCTGCGCGCGGGCCCTGTTGCCGAGGCCAGAGGTGATATTCGCCGACGAGCCGACGGGTAACCTCGACTCTCGCTCCGGGGCCGAAGTGCTCGGGTTCCTGCGCCGCTGCGTCGATGAGTTCGGCCAGACCATTGTCATGGTCACCCACGATCCAGTGGCTGCCGCACACGCCGATCGCGTGGTCATGCTCGCCGATGGCCAGATCGTCGGAGAGATCCTCGACCCAACCCCGACGACAGTGCTCGACACCCTGCGCCGGCTGGGTGGGTGAGACCTGTGTTCCAGACCACCCTCGCAGGACTGCGTGCCCGCAGGCTCCGGCTGGTCGCCACCGCGCTGGCGGTCGTGCTCGGGGTCGGGTTCATCTCCGGCACCCTGATCTTCAGCGATACCGCGAAAGCCGCGATCTATGACGGGATCGCCAAGTTCGGCCGGAATGTCGACGTCGTCGCCCAGGCGAAGGACGCGTCCGCGACAGCTGGCAAGGCCCAGAACGCCGCGCTGCTGGAGCAGTTACGCGGCGTCGAGGGCGTCCGATTCGCCAGCGGCCGCATGAGCCGGACCCTGCCGGTCCTCGGCAAAGACCGCAAGATGCTTGGTAGCTCCTACCGCCCCGGAACCGTCGCCTTCTTTGGCGACGTCCCCCAGTTGCACCCGTTTGATGTCACCGAGGGACGGCTGCCAGCGGCTGCGGGTGAGGCCGCGCTGGAATCCGCCACCGCGGACCGCGGTGACCTCGCCGTCGGGGACACGGTGACGGTGCTTGACGCCAGGCAAGGACAGCATCAGCTCTCCGTCGTGGGCATCGTCGACTGCGGGGGAAGCAAGGCCGTCGCCGACGACGCGCTGGTCCTGCTCACCAGGGCCGACATGGCGACCATCGCCGAGACGACGGGGTACTACAGCCTCGTTGCCGCGGCAGAGCGCGGAATCGACCCGGAGGACCTCGCCAGCAGGGTGCGTGCGCAACTGCCGGCCACGATCGCCGTCACGACCGGGGGCGACTTCCGCTTCGGTCTCGTTAACGGCGCGGTCGGCCAGTTCGGGGTCTTTTTGAACGTATTGCTGATCTTCGCTGGTATCGCACTGGTCGTCGCGGTGTTCGTCATCTACAACACCTTCACGATCCTGGTCGCCCAGCGCATGCGGGAAACGGCCCTGCTTCGGTGCGTCGGCGCTGACCGCCGGCAGATCTTCACCTCGGTAGTGACGGAATCGATCATCATCGGACTCCTCGGCAGCGGGCTGGGCTACCTGCTCGGCATCGGGGTCGCCGCAGGCCTGGGCCTGCTGTTTGACACGGCTGGGCTGGTCGCCGGCCACCCGATGGTCCTGACGGCAGCCCCGGTCGCGGTCAGCCTCCTTGCCGGGACTCTGGCGACCTCAGCGTCCGCTGTGATCCCGGCGGTACACGCGACCAGGGTCTCGCCGCTGGCAGCCCTCACCGCGGTCGGGATGCCCGGTGCCGGCACCGGGCGGCAGCGTGGGCTGCGGGCTGGGATAGCGCTGGCCATCGCTGTTGGTGGGACCATCGTGACCATCGCGGGCTCCCAGCCGCGCGGTACATCGATGCTGCCGATGGTGCTGGTGATGGCTGGCGGAGTCATCAACTTTCTGGCGGTTCTCGTCGCCGCACCCCTGTTCATCGGCCCGCTGATCGCAGCGATTGGATGGCTGCCCGGTCGGTTGTTCGGGACCCCTGCGAAACTGGCCGCCTCGCACGCCCGCAGAACCCCTGGCCGCGCGGCAGCCACAACGGCCGCCCTCATGGTCGGGGTCGGCCTGATGTCCGCCGCGAGTGTCACGACGGCGACTGTCCGGACGACAGCCGACGGGCAGATCACAGCCAACTACCCGGTCGACTACGTCGTTGAGTCCGCGATCACGCGGACGGCAGCCTCGGAAAAGCACCTCACGGCAGGGCTCCCAATAGAGCTCGCCCAGCGCCTAACCGAGGACCGGCGGTTCAGCGTCGTCGCACGAGTCCGCATCGAGAGCACCACCCTCCTTGCTGAGGGCGACC
>JAFGOK010000633.1 GCA_016926535.1 Micromonosporaceae bacterium
CAGCTGAGCCGATTTCCAACCCCCTGCCACGCGACGGGGGTGTCATCGACCAGAGCAACTCGCTTGACGCGTAAGCTCCACCTACCGGTTGACATGCCATGGGGGCTCGGTGGGTATTCGCATCCTGGTCGCTGAGGACGATCCGAAGCAGGCCCAGTTGCTTCGGATCTACCTGGAGCGGGAGGGGCACGGGGTCACCCTGGTCGCCGACGGGACCGCTGCCCTCGCCACTGCCCGGGCGATCCGCCCGCATCTCGTCGTCCTCGACATCATGATGCCCGGCCTCGACGGGCTGGCGGTCTGCAGGGCCCTGCGCATGGAGTCCGACGTGCCAGTCCTGTTCCTGACAGCGCGGGCGACCGAAAGCGACCTGCTCCGGGGCCTGGACATCGGGGCGGACGACTATCTGACCAAGCCGTACAGCCCCCGGGAGCTGGTCGCCCGGGTCCGGGCGCTGCTGCGCAGGTCCCGGGCCGCGGCCCCGAGCGAGCCGGCGGTCCTGACTGTTGGCGATCTCCAGATCGACCTCGGCCGGTTCGAGGTCCGGGTCGACGAGCAGCCGATCGGGCTGACGGCCAAGGAATTCAACATCCTGCGGGTGCTGGCCCAGCGGCCGGGCAGGGCCTTCACGCGGTCGGAGATCATTGACCGGGCCTTCGACGAGGGCAGCGAGGTCCTCCACCGCACGATCGACGCCCATGTGATGAACCTCCGGCGCAAGCTGGAGCCCGACCCATCCCATCCCCGCTACGTGCAGACCGTGCAGGGCAGGGGCTACCGTCTGGCAGAACCCTCCTGTCCGAACCCTGGCAGAGGACACCGGCCCTGATGAGTTTCCGGTTGCGAGCGCTCCTCCTGATCCTGTTCGTGGCCAGTACCGCGACGGCGGCCACCGCCTGGCTGACCCTGCGTCAGGCCTCCCAGCAGATCCGAGACTCGGTCGCCGCTGACCAGCAGAACATCACGCACATCACCGAGGAGTTGCGCAGGTACGGCCTCGACCACGGTACCTGGGCCGGGGTGACCGGCCTGATCTCCCGCATCGCCGACCGTACTGGGCAGCGCATCAGGGTCGTCAGCGTGGACGCGACCTTGCTGGCCGACTCCGACGAGTTCCAGGGACGCCCGGTCCGGGAGACCGTCGGGGCACCGGTCCTCGTCGATCCGAGGCCCACCCTGCGCCTCCCCTCCACCGCTTCGCCCGGTACCCAGGTGCGACTCGCCTCGCTGGCGCTGGCCCGGTACGAGTCTGGGATCGCCTTCGCCACCTGCCTGACCGAGGCCGGGCTCGACGTCACGGCCGCTCTCGGGGAGGACGGCATCCCGTCGTTCACAGCGGCGGATCCGGCGGCCGCGACCGCGGCCGGCTGCACCGACGGTGGAGAGAGCACCAGCAGGGGCCGGCAGGGGGCCGCAGAGGTGTCGGCCTGTGCCGGCAAGCCCGCCAGCGGGGTCGCCTCCTGCCTGATGGCCGCCTTCACCACGCAGATCAGCACCTTCGCCCCGCCGCCGGTGCAGGTCTACACCGGGGCCGCCGGGGAACGGGTGCAGGACTTGCCGACCCGGCCGACCGTGGTCGTCGCCACCGCAGTCACCGCCACCGCGATCCTGGTCTCGCTGCTGCTGAGTCAGGGGGTGCTCCGACCTGTCCGGGCGCTGATCGCCGCCTCCAGCCAGCTCGGCAAGGGCGATCTCTCCCACCGGGTTCCGGTGTCCGGCCGGGACGAGATCGCGCGGCTCGCCCGGTCGTTCAACCGGATGGCTGACTCGCTCCAGGCCAGCGAGAACCGGCAGCAGCAGCTGACCAGCGACATCGCCCATGAGCTCCGCACCCCCCTAGCCAACCTGCGCGGCTACCTCGAAGCACTGCGCGACGGGGTCGTCGAGCCCACCTCGGACCTGCTGGCCTCGCTCCACGAGGAGGTGCTACTCCAGCAGCGCATCGTCGAGGACCTGCAGGACCTGACCATGGCCGAGGTCGGGGCCCTGACCTACCACATGAAACCAGTCGACCTGGGCGGGCTGCTGCGCACCTGCGTCATTGCCCACCGTGACCGGGCCGAGGCCGCCGGCGTCAGGCTCGACCTGGATCTCGTCGAGGCCGGCGGTTCGGCCGGGCACCCCGTGACCGTCATTGCCGACGCCGACCGGCTCCGCCAGGCGGTCGGCAACCTCATCACCAACGCGATCCGCGCCTGCGCCTCCGGCGGTTCAATCGTGCTCGGTCTTCGGATGGTCGAGTCCTCGGTGCTCATCGAGGTCCGCGACACTGGCACCGGCATCGCGCCGCAGGATGTGCCCAACCTGTTCAACCGGTTCTGGCGCGCGGATGCCGCGCGGGGAAGAGCGACCGGGGGCAGCGGCCTGGGTTTAGCCATTACCCGGCAGATCGTCACCGATCACGATGGCACGATCCACGCCGACAGCGCCGTCGGGGTCGGCACGGTCGTCGCCATCCGGCTGCCGGTGCCAGCGTGACCCGGCGGTGGTGCGGCCCCGGCGAACCGGAGCCGCACCACCGCCACCTGACTGCCTCAGCCCTCAGCAATCAGCAATAGGTGTTCGCGCCCCCGCCGACCAGCAGGCTGTCCTTGACCCAGCCCTGCACGCCGGTGTTCTCCACCCACAGGTGTGACCAGGTGCCGTTCTGCCCGCTCTTGTAGCAGTCGAGCATCACGGAGTAGCTGGAGTAGCCCAGGCCGAGCGAGGTGCACGCGGTCGACGGACCGGTGCGGATGTTGATACCGTTCGATGCGAAGTACTGACCGTATCGCCCGTCCTTGATCGACCAGCCGTTGTCTGGGCAGGAGGCCGCGAAGGCCGGACTCGCCGTCGGGATGATCGCAGCAACGGAAGCAATGATCATCGTGCCAACTGCCAGCAGTGTCGTCTTGGTTCGCATGGATTTCCTCCACATAGACCGACGTTCCCCGCGCAAATCGCATGGTTCGGCACTCATGGCCGACACCAGACAGCGTTGTTGCCGGCGGTCGCGCCGCACTGGCAGGTGGCTGGGACAAGGCAGGCAGCCCGCAGGCTCGCACCTGGCGCACCGCTGACGGCGGTCTGGCCGCTCGCTGGCAGCACGCTGGCAGCACGCTGGCGCGTATCCGGAATGTATGACTATTCCGAGTGGAGCCACCGTGCCCAAAAAGCTCAAAAGCAATCATTTCTTGACGCACGCCAGTTCCCGACAAACGCCTTGACGCCCCTCGGACGGAAGTGAAAATCTAGGGCTGCGATAAACTCACTTCAATATAAGGGGATTACCGCACATGGGGGAAATGAACTATCGAATACTGGGGCCGGTCGAAGTTGAGCGCGATGGAGCGGCCATTTCTATCGAGGCTCCCAGGCAGCGTGCCGTCCTCGTCGCCCTACTGCTGGAGGCCAACCATGTCGTGTCCGTCGATCGCCTGGCACTGCAGCTGTGGGGGGAGTCGCCCCCTGCCAGTGCCCGCAGCACCATCCAGTCCCTCATCCTCCGACTCCGCAAGACGATCATTCCTTCCTGGACGCCCCAGGACCAGAGCGTCCTGATCACGCGGCGGCCTGGTTACCTGCTGTCGGTCGACCCCGGCCAGCTGGATCTCGACGAGTTCCACCGGCTCATCCGGCACGGTCGCCAATCCCTCACCGCAGGCAACCCTGAGGTGGCAACGGTGCAGTTGCGGCAGGCCCTGGCCATGTGGCGAGGTGATCCGTTCGAAGACACCGCCGCCGTGCGGCTGCGCGAG
>JAFGOK010000120.1 GCA_016926535.1 Micromonosporaceae bacterium
AGACGGATCCCGGCTCGAACCGGCGCTGCGCTGCCCGACCGGTTTCGTCAGTGCCAGCCTGGAATCCGCCGGGCGTTCGGGCGCGGCCAGCGCCGGGGAACGGGCCATGAGGGATCAGCAGGCCGCCAGTGGTGGGCTGGCTTGCTCCTCGCTGGGTGGGGATCGTGCCTGGCACGACGGGTCTGCCCAGGGTGCCCGCTTGGCCGTGCAGGGCGTTGGTCCTTTTCGCCTCCCGCTGTGTTGGGATGGTGCACTCCGCGACCTCCCGGGAAAGCACCGCCAAGCGGGCACGGCAGGCATCGCTTGGCAGCTTGGCAGGGTCGCCGGACCATCCGAGCAGCCGGAGCCTGATCCAGGCTTGCGGGTGAGCCCGCTCGAAGGCAGCGATCTCTACCTCGGTGACGTCGTCTGTGAGAAAGCCCCAGCGGCCAGCCTCGGCCGGATCTCCAAGCAACCGGTGGATGCTCGCCAGCAACCGATAGATCTCGATGTTGTTGGGGTCTCGCGCGAGCATCGTTCGAAGCCGCCGCGCTGCGGCCCGCGGGTGTCCTGCCGCCAAGTCCCTGTGGACTCGCGCAAGAGCCCGTGCGTTCGTCATGCGTGGATACTTCCATGCCTGTGCCAGTCGCACGGTCCAGAAATGTCCAGCTGGGCCAGTGTCGCCCGCACCACCGATAGTCGTCATCTTGGAGTACCGGCGCTGACGGTCCATGTCGGCAGGAGAAACGTCGTTCAGTGCCACGGTCTCGTCGTACGACTCGGTGATGCTCATCCAGCCCTCGTTATGTGAACGATCATTTTGGTCTAAGCCGGGACATTCGGCCGGGGGTTGGGTGCGAACGGGGCCGGACCGCTTCGGCCCGGCCCCGTTGCTCGCGTGGCGGGATCGAGCTAGCGCTCGACCTCTCCCCGGATGAAGCGCTCGACGGCCTCGCAGGCCTCACTGTCGGCGTACTGCACAGGCGGGGACTTCATGAAGTAGGAGGCGGCGGAAAGAATCGGGCCACCGATACCCCGGTCAAGAGCGATCTTGGCGGCGCGAACGGCGTCGATGATGATGCCGGCGGAGTTGGGGGAGTCCCAGACCTCCAGCTTGACCTCGGTATTCAGCGGGACGTCTCCGAATGCCTTGCCCTCAAGGCGCATGTACGCCCACTTTCGGTCGTCCAGCCACGGTACGTGGTCGGACGGACCGATGTGCACAGATCCCTTGTCCATCTCGTGGGGGATCTGGGAGGTGACCGACTGGGTCTTGGAGATCTTCTTCGAGATCAGCCGCTCCCGCTCCAACATGTTCATGAAGTCCATGTTGCCGCCAAAATTAAGCTGATATGTCCGAAGCAGCTCGACTCCCCGATCCTCGAACAGTTTCGCCAGAACCCGGTGCATGATGGTCGCGCCGACCTGGCTCTTGATGTCGTCCCCAATGATCGGGATGCCGGCGTCAGTGAACTTCTGCGCCCATACCGGATCGGAGGCGATGAAGACCGGCAACGCATTGACGAACGCGCAGCCGGCATCGATCGCGCACTGCGCGTAGAACTTGTCGGCGTCCTCCGAGCCAACAGGCAGGTACGAGATGAGGACATCAACCCGTGCCTCGCGCAGCGCCGCGACCACGTCGACCGGAGTCTCGTCCGACTCCTCGATGGTCTGGCGGTAGTAGCGGCCGAGCCCGTCATAGGTCGGGCCGCGTTGTACCAGGACGCCCGTTGGTGGAACATCGCAGATCTTGATGGTGTTGTTCTCGCTGGCGACGATCGCCTCGGCGAGATCACGCCCGACCTTCTTCGCGTCAACGTCAAACGCCGCAACGAACTCGACGTCCGAGACGTGGTACTCGCCGAAGGCCACGTGCATCAGACCCGGGACACGATCTGCCGCGTCGGCGTTGCGGTAGTACTCCACGCCTTGGACGAGAGACGAGGCGCAGTTGCCGACGCCGACAATGGCGACGCGGACAGAGCCCATCGCGGATGCCTCCTTCTTATTCCTTCAGGGGTGACCGCCTCGGCAGGTCCGATGACGGCTGGCTAGTGATCTTTGGGTCCTTGCCGGATCGCTCGTGCGCGATGAGCTCCTCCAACCAGCGGACCTCGCGTTCGCATGCTTCGAGTCCGTGGCGTTGGAGTTCGAGGGTGTACGCGTCAAGCCGTTCCGCAGCGCGGGAGAGGAACTCCCGCATCCCCTCCCGGCGTTCCTCGACCCGGCGGCGACGCCCTTCGAGGATCCGCAGGCGAGTGGCTCGATCGGTGCTGGCAAAGAACGCGAAGTGGACACCGAATCCCGCTTCGCTGTCGTAGGTTTCCGGGCCGGCGCTTCCAAGAAGCTCCTGGAAGCGTTCCTTGCCCTCTGCTGTGATCTTGTAGACAACGCGGCCTCTCCGCCCGGAAAGGAGCGGAACTTCCTCGTTGGTCGCCCGGGTCGCCGGCTCTCCGCCTTCTGCTATCAGCCCAGCGGACTGCAACCGGCGCAGGGTCGGGTACAGGGACCCGTAGCTGATCGCGGCGCGGAATGCCCCCAGCTTGGCGGTGAGCTGCTTGCGCAGCTCGTAGCCGTGCATAGGAGACTCGTGGAGCAGTCCGAGGATCGCGAACTCCAGCATGCTCCACCCCCCACCGTCGATGTATCGGCGCGATACATCAAACAACCTAGAACGAGGGACGTCGACCCGCAATCCGGTGTCCCACGACGGAGTCAGTTGGAGACGGGGTCCGCGCCGTTCGGGTGTACTCCGGTATCCGTTCGGTTCTGATCGGGCCGTGAGCGAGTATCACAGAGCGTGACGCATACGCAGTGTGATGCATATCGCCGTTCTCGCCTCGACCGCGTAGGCTCGGCTCCATGCGTACCCAGCGCCAGATCGTCGACTTCGGGCTTCGTCGGCGTGCGTTGTTGCGCGAGGTCTACTCCGGAGTGGTCGGAACCAGTGAGGTGTGCGACGCATCGCCATACCTGCGCAGCGCTGCGAAATTCCACGGTGAGCCGACCGAGGAGCTGTGCCCGATCTGCCGTGTTGAGCATATGACCCACGTGCATTACATCTATGGGGATGAACTGAAACAATCCGCAGGCCAGGCCAGGAAGATTGTCGAACTTGGGGTGCTGGCCATGACTCTGCGTGAGTTTCAGGTATTTGTCGTTGAGGTATGCCGTCGATGTGGGTGGAACCATCTCATAGCGCAATATGTGCTGGGCCGTGCTGGGCTGCCCAGTGAGATCGCGGATGATGGTCAGGCTCACAGACGGCGGGCGTCGGTGGATGGAGCCCCGGCGTATTCGACAAGGTGGGACCAATGAGCTACGAACCGACCAACTCAGCGCATGGCCGCGCTCGGATTCCCGGGCACGGTGATGATCCAGATCGCGCCGCCGGTCGCGCTTCGGTGGGAAGAGCGTCCGTCGGCCCTCCAGAGCTGCCGGCCGTTCCTTCGGGCAGTAGCGGTCGGGCATCCGTCTCCGGCCAGGCGAACGGCGTCGGCAGGGCTTCTGTCGGCAGGGCTTCGGTCAGCCCCTCCTCTTCGGAGTATGACGATGGCTTCGGGGAGGATCTCCTTGTTGGCTCGCAGCAGGATTCTGGCCGGTTTCGTCGGCGCGCCGGCGGCGTTGCCGACGATAGGGCAGCGATGAGAAGGAAGCGCGCGAAGCGGCGCAACATAGCGATCGCAGGGACTGCGGTTTTCCTGATGCTCATGGGGATCGGGCTGGTGAGCGCGACCTACTACGTTGACGACGTCTCGATGCCGGAAAACGTCGAGGGGGGCAGCCTCGCCCAGTCGACGGTGGTCATGTACTCGGACGGGACGACCCCGATGGCCCGGCTGGGGGACCAGACGAGGACCATCGTCACATTCGACGCCATCGCTCAGGGGGCCAAGGACGCGGTGGTCGCGGCCGAGGACACCAGTTTCTACAACAACGACGGGGTCGACCTCAAGGGCATCATCCGGGCCGCGGTCAACAACGTCACCGGGGGGGACCGCCAGGGGGCCTCGACCATCACCCAGCAGTACGCCCGGGCCGTGCTCGAAGACAACGACGTCACCTACGCCCGCAAGCTGCGGGAAGCCGTACTGGCGATGAAGATCAAGGAACGCTTCTCGGATGAGAAGATCCTTGAGATGTACCTCAACACGGTCTACTTCGGCCGGGGGGCCTACGGCATCGAGGCAGCGTCCCAGGCGTTTTTCGGCAAGTCGGCCAAGGACCTGTCCACTGCGGAGGGCATGATCCTCGCAGGCGTGATCAAGCAGCCGGAGGGCAACGGCGGCAGCCCGTACGATCCGACCGTCAACGAGCAGATGGCCAAGGACCGGTTCGAGTACGTCAAGAAGAACATGGTCAAGCTGGGATACCTGCCTGAGGCGGACGCGGCGCAGACGCAGGTCCCGACGGTGAAGAAGTACAACGCCGCAGACGCGAAACTCAAGGCACAGTGGGGGCTCGACACCCCCACCGGTCTGATCGTGCACCATGTGCTGGATGAGATCTCCCAGCTGACTGTTCCCGGGACCGGGGCGGACGGCGAGAAGCGATACAAGGACGTCCGCAACAGCGGGTTGAAGATCGTTACGACGATCGACAAGAAGATGCAGGAGGCCGCCCAGGCGGCCGCTGCCAACAACGGCGCCTTCTTCAAGAGCATGGCGTTCAAGGACTCGGAAAAGCTCCAGGCGGCCCTGGTCGCGGTCGAGCCGGGCACCGGGAAGGTCAAGGCATACTACGGGGGGGACGGCAAGGGGACCGACTACGCTGGTCGCTACAAGGAAGACATCCTGAGTGACGGCGAGTGGAGCCAGGGCGGGATGCACCCACCCGGCTCGACGATGAAGATCTACACCCTGGCCGGCGCCCTGATGTCCGACTACACCATCGACTCGATCTGGGACGCCTCGTCGAACGTCGATTTCACGGCGTACGGCCGGAGCAAGAGCAACCCCGTCAAGAACGCCGGTGAGAACGTCAACTGCCGGCAGGGCGAGCGGGCATGCACCCTGGAAGAGTCGACCAAACTGTCGCTGAACATCCCGTTCTACGGGGTTACGACGATGATTGGCCCCCAGAAGGTCGTCGAGGCCGCCCGGGGCGCAGGTATCCGCTACATGACCGACACCAATGACAAGGTCATCGACCTGTCCACTATTGACGTCAGCAGCAAGGAGGCCGTGCGCAAGCATTTCAACTACGAGGTTGGCTTCGGGCAGTACCCCATCTCGCCGTTGGAGCACGCCAACGGCGTCGCCACGATCGCAGCCCGCGGGCTGGCCGCCCAGGAACACTTCATCGAGAAGATCTACAAGAACGGCCAGGCCCAGCCGGACTACGAGTTCGGGATCAAGGTCAAGCAGGTTGCCGGCCTGACCCAGCGCATGGCCGACGACATGAACTACGTCCTGCAGGAGGTCGTTGACTACTACGGCCTCAACCTCAAGGACACCAGCAAGGGCAAGTCGAGGGAATCCGCTGGCAAGAGTGGTACCTGGCAGCTGCGCAACACCAAGTCCAACGCCCACGGTTGGTTCGTCGGCTACACAGCCCGGGACACGGCCAAGAAGAGCAACGGTCTGGCCGCCGCGGTCTGGGTCGGCAGCAAGGGCAAAGAGGAAGCCCTCCAGTTCAGAAGCGGCAAGTCCGTCATCGGTGGCCGGTCGGCCGGGCCGATCTGGCAGAAGTTCATGCAGACCGCTACCACCGGCATGACCATTGTGAAATTCGCAAACAAGGGCGGCTCCGGCACGATCAGAGTCGGCAACGGAGTCGAGATGCCAGTGCTGCCGTGGGATCCGAACCAGGGCAACAACGGCAATGGCAATGGCAATGACAACGGCAATGGGAATGGCAACGGTAACGTGCCGAACCTGCCCGGTACGCTGCCGACCGTCACCGCCAACCCGATCCCCAGCCGAGAGAACGACTAGGCTGCGACGGTTTCGGGGTACGGTGACGCAATGCCGTCAGCTACCCCGGAGCCGATCGATGAACCGGCTCACAGCGATGCGTTGGTCGGTGGCCTCTCCGAGGTGATCGGAGGCCCGCTCGGCGAGCACGCCGTCCGTCCAGCCGGCCAGTCCGCCGGTCGTTTCTGGACGGCGGCGCGGATCGTCCTCGCCCTGACCTGTCTCATGCTGTCGCTGCACTGGGTGCAGAAGTCGCCCTGCCGCGACGGGGCGTGGACCAACCTCAGCCAGTACAAGTACTTCTGCTACACCGACGTGCTCGCCCTGTACTACGCGGAGCGCCTCAGCGAGGGGGCCGTTCCGTACGCCGATCATCCTGTCGAGTACCCGGTGCTGACCGGCGCGCTCCTTGGGGCCATCGGCCTACCGGTGCATGCGTACGGCAAGGACGATCCGAGCGTCAACCAGGGGCAGATCTTCTACGACCTTAACGCCTTCGTCCTGGCGGCACTGGGCGTCGCGACCGTGGGGGCGATCCTGGCGGTCCGACGTCGACGTCCCTGGGATGCGGCGATGTTCGCGCTCGCCCCGGCCCTGTTCGTCTCGGCGACGGTGAACTGGGATCTGCTGGCAGTCGCCCTGGCAGCCCTGGGGATGCTCGCCTGGGCCAGGCGACGACCTGCCCTGGCCGGTCTCCTGCTCGGCCTGGGTATCTCGGCGAAGCTCTACCCCCTGCTGATCCTTGGGCCGATCGTGCTCCTGGCGATCCGGGCGAACCGGTGGAAGGCGGGGGCGACGGCGGCGCTGACGGCGGCGGTCGCCTGGGTCGCGACCAACCTGCCGGTAGCGGTGCTGTGGCGGGAGAACTGGCTGAAGTTCTTCGACTTCAACAGCGAACGCGGTATCGACTGGGGAACCCTCTGGTACATCGGCGAGCACTTCCCCCTGGGAAATGGCAAGTACGGCATCGCATGGTTTGCCGATCTCAATGCCGATCCGCAGCACAGCACGCTCAACGCGCTGTACCTGGCGCTGTTCGTGCTGGCGTGTCTCGGGATCGCGCTGCTGACCTTCCTCGCCCCGCGCCGGCCCCGGCTCGGGCAACTGGCGTTTCTGGTCGTCGCGGCCTTCTTGCTGGTCGGCAAGGTCTGGTCCCAGCAGTACGTGTTGTGGCTGCTGCCGCTGGTGGTCCTTGCCCGCCCCCGGTGGGGTGCGTTCCTAGCATGGCAGGTTGCTGAGCTGGGCTATTTCGTGGCGTTCTATGGCGAGCTCATGGGGGCATCCGGCCGGAACGTCTTCCCTGAGTGGGTGTTTGTCCTGGCCTCCACCTTGCGGTGGACGACGGTCGCCCTCCTGGTGGTGCTGGTGGTTCAGGACATTCTCAACCCGGCGAAGGACGCGGTCCGTGACACCTATGATGACGATCCCGACGGCGGCGTGCTGGATGGTGCTGTGGATAGCCCATTCACCCGGTTTATACGAAATCTATGGTCTCCGCAGGCCAAGGCGCCCGTGGCCCTGCCAGCTGGCGTGGGGCAGGAAGGGATTGTCTCGGGCGAGCCCCTGGCGGACCAGCCCCTGGCGGACCACCCGCTCCCCTCATGATCGTGGGGGAAGCGTGAAGATGAGAGCGTCACCCCGGTCGTGGACGACCAGGTTGAGGCTCTGGACCAGATACTCATCGATTGCATCGATGCCGACGGCGTAGCCCGCCTTGGCCGCTGGTACCCGAAGCACCACGACGGTCGTCACTCCGAGCTCGCCGAACGCCTCGATGCTTTCGGCGCTCGGAAAAGACTTGGCGACAGCTCTGGCCTGCTCCAGCGCTGCCGGGGCCGCGTCGTGTGCTGCGTTGGCGATCAGGGGATAGTCCTGGACGCTCCACAGCATGGTCATCGCGTCCTCCTCAGCCCCGGTCGGAAGGAGGAGGACTGGGGTGGTGATCTCGTGGAGTACCGCTGGCGCGGGGCTGACGGCCGGAGTCTCGAATCTGGGCAGCGCTTCGACTGTGACCAGAGCCAGCGGGAGAACCAGCGCGAGGCGCAGCACGATGCGGCTGACCGCGCGCCGGCGCCGGCCCCGAACCCGGCTGGTGGTCCGTCCAGTGGTGGCGTCAATTGAGATCTTGACTCTGAGCCGCATGACCCGCTCGATCCGGCTGAGCCGCTCGAACACCAGCGAACCATGCCAGATCATCCAGTCAACGGCCCCGGCGGCGAGCAGGCAGAGTAGCAGCATTGGCCAGATGATGAGGCGGCTGGGCGATTGGACGGCTTCGAAGCCGGGGACCTCTCTGGCGAGGGTCAGGTAGCCGAGCCAACCATGCTCCGGGCCGAACGTCCCCATGGCAAGGGCAGCGCTCGCGACGACTCCAATGAGCATCAGAAGGCGATGCTGCCATCGCCAGGCCGAGACGATCAGACCGGCGACGGCGAGGGCGAGCAGGAAGAAGCCGGGGAGCATGGCCATCTGCGAGGCGTCGGGCAGGCTGTCCCTGGCCTCATCGTGCAGCCCACCCCAGAGCAGGGATTCAGCCGGCGCGGTGATGAACCCGCGCAGCGGGATGGAGGCCGCTGCTAGATCCGCATCCGACTTCGTTCCCGCCGCCTGGCTGACATCCGAGGCGTGGAGGGCGAGGACCGTGACCCCGACGGCGCTCGCGGCGGCCATCGCAAGACCCGCCAGATCGGCCAGAAGCACCAGAACCCGTGGCCGGGGTCGACCCCTGTGGGCGAGCCAGTTGCCCAGCATGATCAGCACGACGGCGGCGAGCAGATACGCGAAGGGCAGCCCGATTGTCACTGAAAGGCTGATTTGCCAGGCTGCGAGCAGCCACCCGGCGAGCACCCAGCCAGCGTTTCTCCGCTCCGGGCGTCTCCCGTGGCGCAGCGACCAGCCATGGCCCCTGGCGAGCATCGCGAGCGCCAGTGCGAGACCACCGACAGACAGCGCGTCGAGGTGAGCGGCCTGACCGAGCCGCCATGGGGCGAAGGCGAACGCGACCGAGCCGACCAGGGCGCCGAGCCGACGCCCTCCCAACTGCCGGATCAGGGCGTAGCCGCCGAGGGCCGCCAGGGCAAAGGCCAAGACGAACAGGATGTTGTACCGCAGGAGGGCCGCCGGGGTGCCAGTGCCGATCAGCCCGGCTGGGGCATAGCCCAGCAGCCGGGCCGCCGGAGGGATGATCCCGCTCTCCTGGTGAATGACGTTTCCGGAGAAGAAGCCCGTTGGGTCAGTGATCAGCGAGTGCCCAGCCCAGGCCAGACGCCATGCGTCTGGGGCGGACCGCGAGAGGTCATCCGGCAGGGTCGTCATCGGATGCCGGAGTACTGGCCAGGTCATGGTGGCAGCGAGGAGAGCGGATCCGAGGGTGGCGAGGGTCCACTCGTGGCGTGCACAGCGCTCGACGGCATTGACGAGACGATCGACTACCTGCCCCAGCCGGCCGGGGCCTCCGACAACGCGAGGGGCGAAGGCAGCCCAGGGATCGACCTCGGGGGCGGGGCCCGGCTGCCCGTCTTCCGACCCGGCCAGGCGGTGCTTGCCCCCATCGACGGCGGAGGCAGATGACTGTGCCTCGA
>JAFGOK010000634.1 GCA_016926535.1 Micromonosporaceae bacterium
ACCGGGAATGGCCGGCAGAGATCCAGAACGGCTCTGCCGCCGTCCAGGAAAAGAACGCGGCGAGGAGCCCGAGGCAGATGGTTGCTGCCAGCCCGGCGAGTGGGGGGCGCTGCGGTTTTGGGGTCCGGGCCTTGCTGGCTCGGCGGCGAAGCAGGGTACGGCCAGAGCCGCGCAACCGTCCGGGTGCCGCCGGACTGGTGAGGACTGGGTCGGCGGAGAGCCTGGTCTGCCGGTTCTCGTTCCTGCCAGGTGCGCTCTTCCCGCCGTCGCAGAGGTCGGCTAGGGGAAGGGTGAGGTCGGGGTCGGCGCTGGGCTTGAGTCCGGAGTCGGCCTCGCCGTCTTCGGTGGTTTCGGGTTTGGCCAGCGGTGCGTTGCTGGTGGTTTCGGGTTCGGCCGGAGACCCGTCGTCGTTGACCGGCCTGGATGGTTCGGGATCTGGGCTTGGGTCCGCATCGAACAAGGCGTCGACAGTCAGGCTGTCGCCAAGTGGGTCTTCTCCAGATGGGTCTTCGCCAAGTGGGCTTTCGCCAAGTGGATCATTGCTGGTTGGGTCATCGCCAGTCAGATCGTCGTTGACCGGTCTGGTGGCGGTCGTGTCGCCGAGGGCGTGCCCGTCAGGGGGATACGACTCCGGCGGCGACTCATTCGCAGAAGGTTGTTCAGGGGGCTGTTCAGAGGGCTGTTCAGAAGGTTGTTCAGAAGGTTGTTCAGCGGGGTCGGTGACCATTGGGAATCCGGCGGTGTCACCCAGCAGTACTGAGGTGGCGTAGGTCGTTGGTGTTTCCGCGTACAGCTGGGTGTAGAGCGGGTCCTCGGCCCACCAGGACGACTCTGCGGCCGTGAGATCGCTGGTGGTCTCAGGCCGGTGCCGCCCCCCCGGTGCTGCTGCCTGCTGTTCTGACCAGCTGCCGGACGGTTCTTGGAGCGAGGAACCGTGCGGACGGTCCCCGGCGGGGGTTCGCGTCAGGTCGGTCTGTGGCGCGGCATTTGACGCGGAGTCGGTCACAGAGTCCATTGGACACCGAATGTGGATCACATATGGTCGCTTTACGGTTCGTGTCGGGGTAGACCACACTTGAGAGCTCTCGCAAGGCGATACCAGCGTGCGCGCGGCAGCCAGAGGTTCGAGGCGAGCGGATGAACCGACCAGGCTAGGCTGAAGCACCATGAGTCACGTTCTCGCGGCGGTCGCCTGGCCGTATGCCAACGGCCCGCGCCACATCGGTCATGTTTCCGGATTCGGGGTGCCCTCCGACGTCTTCAGCCGGTACATGCGTATGGCCGGCCACGACGTGCTCATGGTCTCCGGGACGGACGAGCACGGCACCCCAATTCTCGTCCAGGCGGAGAAGGAGGGGGCCACCCCGCGGGTACTCGCCGACCGGTACAACAGGATGATCGTCGAAGACCTGCATGCGCTCGGCCTGTCCTACGACCTGTTCACCCGGACGACGACGCGGAACCACTACGCGGTCGCCCAGGAGCTGTTCCGGACCGTGCACCGTAATGGATACATGATCGAGCAGACGACCCAGGGGGCGATCTCGCCGTCGACCGGCAGGACCCTGCCCGACCGGTACATCGAGGGGACCTGCCCGATCTGTGGTGCTGACGGCGCCCGGGGCGACCAGTGCGACGCGTGTGGCAACCAGCTCGATCCAATTGATCTGATCGATCCAAAGAGCAGGATCAACGGAGAGACCCCGGAGTTCCTTGAAACCAGGCATTTCTTCCTCAACCTTCCCGCGCTGGCAGAGGCGCTGGGACAGTGGCTTCGGGCGCGCGAGGGCTGGCGGCCGAATGTCCTGAAGTTTTCGCTCAACCTGCTCGACGACCTCAAGCCACGGGCCATGACCCGCGACATCGACTGGGGTATCCCCGTGCCGCTCGAAGGGTGGGAGGACAACCCCAACAAGCGGCTGTACGTGTGGTTCGACGCCGTGATCGGCTACCTTTCGGCCTCCGTCGAGTGGGCCAGGCGCACAGGTGACCCGGAGGCGTGGCGCAAGTGGTGGAACGCCCCCGAGGATTCCGGTGCTGGCACCACGCCGCTGACGTACTACTTCATGGGCAAAGACAACATCACCTTCCACTCGCAGATCTGGCCGGCCGAGTTGCTCGCTCAGAACGGCGACGGGGCCATGGGAGGCAGGCCCGGCACGTTCGGGCGCCTCAATCTGCCGACCGAGGTGGTCTCCAGCGAGTATCTGACCATGGAAGGGCGGAAGTTCTCCTCCTCCCGGAGCGTCGTGATCTACGTCAGGGACTTCCTGTCCCGCTACGACGCCGACGCGCTGCGGTACTTCATCGCCGTTGCCGGGCCGGAGAGCAACGATACCGACTTCACCTGGTCGGAGTTTGTCCGGCGAAACAACGACGAGCTCGTGGCCGGTTGGGGCAATCTTGTCAATCGTTCTATTTCGATGGCTGCGAAGAACTTCGGGGCAATCCCCGCTGCTGGAGAGCTGACTCAGACAGACGAAGCGGTGCTGGCGGCGGTCCGGGCAGCGTTCACGACGGTTGGCGATCTCATTGCCAGGCACCGGATGAAGGCGGCGATTGGCGAGGCCATGCGGGCGGTCGCTGAGGTCAACAAATATGTCTCCGAGTCGGCTCCCTGGAAGCTCAAGGACGGCGGCCAGGTGGAGAAGGCCAGGATGGGCACGATCCTGCACGTGACCTTGCAGGCCGTGAGTGATCTCAATACCATCCTCAGCCCCTTCCTGCCGCATTCCGCGCAGAAGGTGCACGAGTTGCTCGGCGGCACCGGGGTGCACACCCCGATGCCGGAGATCCGCGAGGTCGAGGACCTCGACGGCGGCCCGTCCTACCCGGTGTTGATGGGCGACTACACCGCCGGGGTCCGCTGGGAGTCCACGCCGATCGAGAGCGGGCGGGCGCTGGCAGCGCCGAAACCGGTGTTCCGGAAACTTGACCCCTCGGTGGTCGAGGAGGAACTCAGCCGCCTGTCTTCCTGAGGGTCTCCCGAGGGGTCTCCTGAGGAGGCTTTGCTGAGGGGGCTGGCTTCCCGGCTGGGGTAGCCTGCCGTCATGGCCAGATCGCGAGTGGTCCGTTTTCCTCCCGACCCGGAGCCGCTACCGCTCCCGGTGGTTGACAGCCATACCCACCTGGATCTGACGCTGCGGGACCGGGGGGTTGACGGGCCAGCGACTGTTGAGGAATCGCTCCAGCGAGCGGCCTCAGTCGGGGTTGATCGGATCGTCCAGATCGGGACCGATGTGCCGTCGTCCCGGTGGGCGGCCACTGTCGCAGCAGAGCACTCGGCAGTCCTGGCCGCCGTCGCGGTCCACCCCAACGAGGCGCCCCGCCTGGACGATCTCGACGAGGCACTTCGGCAGATTGAGAAACTGGCGGCGCACGAGCGGGTGCGGGCAGTCGGGGAGACCGGGCTGGACCACTTCCGGACGGCCGCAGACGGGCACGAGGCCCAGGAACGGAGCTTCCGCGCCCACATTGAGATCGCGAAGCGGTGCGGCAAGGCACTCGTCATCCACGACCGGGACGCGCATGACGAGTGCCTGAAAGTCCTCGATTCTGCTATTGCGCCAGGCATCGTGGTTATGCACTGTTTCTCAGGAGATGAGGCCTTCGCAATGGACTGTATCCGGCGGGGCTATGTGCTGAGCTTCGCTGGCAACATCACGTTCGCGTCGGCTGGAGCCCTCCGGGACGCGGTGCGGGTCACCCCGACCGAGCAGATAATGGTCGAGACCGATGCTCCCTTCCTGACGCCAGTCCCGCACCGGGGCAAGCCCAACGCCTCGTACTGCATCCCGGTGACGGTCCGGGCGATGGCCGAGATCAAGGGACTGCCGGTCGAGGACCTGTGCGAGCGGTTGTCGGAGACCAGCGAGCGGGTATTCGGCGGCTGGGCCGTCGCTGGCTGAAGGGGCCGTCGCTGGCTGAGACAAGGGCGGTCGCTGGCTGACGTGGGCTGGGCTCGGGCCAAGTAGGGTTGGGCCCGTGGTTGTGACAGGTTCCGGGCTGCTCGGCCCCGCGGAGATCCGGCGGCTCGCCCAGCGGCTGGGTGTGCGTCCGACCAAGACGCTGGGCCAGAACTTCGTCCACGACCCCAACACCGTGCGGCGGATCGTCACGACGGCCGGGGTCGGCCCCGGCGAGGCCGTGGTCGAGGTCGGTCCAGGCCTGGGTTCCCTGACCCTTGCCCTGTTGCCTGCTGCGGCACTGGTGTACGCCGTCGAGATCGATCCGGTGCTCGCGGAAGCACTACCGGCAACGGTCGCGGAGCGTGCGCCGGGGCTTGCTGACCGCCTGGTGGTCGTCGCCGGTGACGCGTTGCGGATCGCGGAGGGCGACTTCGCCGGCCCACCGCCGACGGCGCTGGTGGCGAACCTGCCGTACAACGTCGCGGTTCCGGTGGTGCTACACCTGCTGGCGACGTTGCCGACCGTGCGCCATGGACTGGTCATGGTGCAGCGAGAGGTGGCCGACCGCTTGACTGCTGGGCCGGGGTCACGGACCTATGGGGTGCCGAGCGCCAAGCTCGCCTGGTATGCGGAGGCGAAGCCGGCCGGCAGGGTGCCCCCAGCGGTCTTCTGGCCAGTGCCGAAAGTCGACTCTGGACTTGTCGCGTTCGCCAGGCGAGAGCCTCCCGCGGCTGGCATCGGCCGGAAAGAGGTGTTCGCCGTGATCGATGCAGCCTTCGCGCAGCGGCGCAAGACGCTGCGCGCCGCCCTGGCCGGCTGGGCAGGCAGCGCGGTG
>JAFGOK010000121.1 GCA_016926535.1 Micromonosporaceae bacterium
CACCATTTCCATGATCACCATAGCGCGGAGGGGAAAGGGACTCCTGGGACCCTTTTCCCTCCGCGCTCACCCGGCGGGGACCTCACGGAGAGCTCCACCCACCCATGCGGCCTGACTCAATCACTCCAAACCACCACACAACAACCACCACAATGGACAAAGGCCGTCGCGGCGGATGACGGTTGCTGCGGCGGGCGACCACCACAGGGAACTACCCACCCAACCGTGACCGAACGTCCCAGACCAACAACAAGGGGTGACCACCGAACGCCAGCCGGGCACCCGCGCCGAACCGGCCAACGGCGTCGGAAGTGCCCGCCGCAACCATGCCCAGACAGTGACCAAAGATATCGATGATCTTACTACCGGTGCAGCGAAACCGGCACAAACGCCCAAGGGGCGCAAACCATAACACAAACAGCAAACCCCCCACCAGCACACGGCACACGGCACACGGCACCCAACGGGCATGCCGAGAAGAACACCCAGCCGCCGATGTCCCCCAAACCGGGCCAGCCCAACCCCGGCAGGACTTCTGCGGGCTTGCAGTAGTCCCAGCAGTCCCAGCCGGGGCCATGCATTGACAGCCGTGATTGAATGGCTAAAGTCGAGTCACGAAAGTGTTCAATATCATTAATATTCATCACTTCCATGCACATGATGAACATGCATTGATGCACTATATGAAATTCACACTTTTAATCCATTGTCGCCAATCCTTGCTCTCGCTGTGCTGGAGCTGGAACGAGAAAGGAATTCGCCATGCCGTCACGGCGGAACGCACTGGGCGTGTTGTGGACTGCGGTCGCTCTTCCCCTGGTCGCCTCCTGCGGCGCCCCTGGTGCTGGGCGCTCGGACAGCGACGACGACGCCCCCGTTCCGCTGAAGCCAGCACAACCGGTGTCGCTGAGCATCCTCGATGTCGCGGGCAATCTTCAGCTCACCCAGCCGATGATTGACAGCTTCGTCAGCGCCAGCCCTTCCATCATCTCCAAGGTCACGTATTCGAAGGCGCCCTCCCCGGAACTCGCCGGCAAGATCAAGGCACAGCAGGACGCCAACCGGGTGGATATCGACATCGTCCTTACCGGGGTCGACGGTCTGGCCGCCGGCATCGAGCAGGGGCTGTGGCTGCCCCTGCTGCCGCAGCAGGCCGATCGGCTGCCGGGGATGGGCGGCTACCTGCCCGGCGCGCAGGCCATGCAGCAACTGGCCTCCGGCCAGGGCGTCGTCGTGACCTACTATCCCTCGGGACCGCTGATCGAATACCTTCCGGACAAGGTGCCCAGCCCGCCGACCACCGCCCAGGAGCTCCTGGACTATGCCCGGGTCAACCCCGGAGCGGTGCAGTACGCGCGCCCATCGAACTCCGGCCCCGGCCGCACCTTCCTCATGGGCCTGCCCTACCTGCTCGGCGACGCCGACCCGAAGAACCCCACCACCGGGTGGGAAAAGACCTGGAGCTACCTCGCGGAGCTCGACCGGCACGTCACGCTCTACCCCTCGGGAACGACCGAGACCATGAAGAACCTCGCCAACGGCTCTGCGAAGATCATCCTGACGACGACCGGCTGGGACATCAACCCGCGGGTGCTGGGCACCGTCCCGAAGGAGGCCAGGGTCGCAGCACTCCAGGGGTTCCACTGGGTCACCGACGCCCACTACGTCACCATCCCCAGGGGAGTGTCCGCTGATCGGCAGGCCGCCGTTCTCGCCCTGGTCCAGTGGATGCTCCAGCCCGACCAGCAGGCCAAGGCGTACGACAGCGGCTACTTCTATCCCGGCCCGGCCATTCGCGACGTTGACCTGTCCATGGCCCCGGAGGCCAGCAGAACCGCCCTCGAGGAGTACGGCCGGCCCGAGTACGCCGCGCTCATCGCCGACCATCCGGTGGAGACTCCGCTCGACGCCAAAGCGCTGGTCGCGGCCTTCGACCGCTGGGACCGCGAGATCGGCGGCGCGAAGGCCAACCGGTGAGCGGAGACTCGCAGCGCTTCACCAGGCTGAGGTTGGAGGGGGTCACCCGGCGGTTCTCCGGCACCGCGGCCCTCTCCGGGGTGAGCCTGACCATCGAGCAGGGCGAGTTCATCGCGCTGCTCGGCCCCTCCGGATGCGGCAAGTCCACGGCCCTGAACTGCATCGCCGGTCTCCTCCCGCTGTCCGAAGGCAGCATCTGGCTGGATGACTCCCGGCTGGACACGCTGCCGCCGCAGCGACGCGGGTTCGGCATGGTCTTCCAGAACTACGCGCTGTTCCCGCACCTGTCGGTCCGGCGGAACGTCGCCTTCGGTCTCCAGATGCGCCGCCTGCCCAGAGGGGAGATCCGCCAGCGGGTCGACGCGGCACTCCGCCTGGTGCGCCTGGCCGACCAGGCGGACAAGCTGCCCGGCCAGCTGTCAGGAGGCCAGCAGCAGCGGGTGGCGATCGCGCGGGCCGTCGTGATCGAGCCGTCGCTGGTTCTGATGGACGAGCCTCTGTCCAATCTCGACGCCAAGCTCAGGCTGGAGATGCGCACGGAGATCCGCCGGCTACACCAGTCGCTCGGGCTGACGACGATCTACGTGACCCACGATCAGGAAGAGGCGCTGTCCCTGGCGGATCGGCTGGTCGTGCTGCGCGCCGGGCGGGTCCAGCAGGTCGGCGGCCCGGAGGATCTCCACACCAGACCAGCCAACCCGCACGTCGCCGACTTCATGGGATACCGCAACCTGCTGCCGATGGTGGCAGGTCCTCGGGGCGGCGCGACCGTGCTGGTCGAGGGTGGCGGGCTGCGGTGGCACGGGACGCCGGTCGGGGACATCAATCCTGGCCAGGCGGTCGTCGCCGCCGCCCGGCCGGAGGATGTCCGCATCACCGACCCCGGCGACCCTTCCGCGGTACCGGCGGCCGTCGAGGTCGTCGAGTACCAGGGGCGGGAGGTGGCGATCGAGGCACGGTGCGCCCGCGGAACGCTGCTGCACCTGCGGGCCGACCGGCGGTACGCCCCCGGTTGCCCGGTCGCGGTCACCGTCGATCCCGAGCGGCTGCTGGTCTTCCCGGCAGGCGCAGGCAATGGGGAGGAGCCCTGATGGCCCAGCCGGCCGCCTGGCGGCACCGGATGGCAGAACGCGGCGTCGACTGGCAGCTCCTCCTGCTCGGCCCGGCGACGATCTGCGTCCTTGGCCTGTTCGTCTACCCGTTCTGCTACGGCGTCGGGCTGTCGCTCCAGCCGGAGGGCGGCGACGTGCTCGCCTCGTACCGGCGGTTCTTCACCGACGCGTACGAGCGGGACACGATCTGGACGACCCTGCGCCTGGCCCTGCCAGCGGCGCTGTTCAACGTGCTGGCCTCGGTGCCGATCGCCTGCCGGATGAGGGGACGCTTCCGGGGCAGGCGCGCGCTGACCACCCTGCTGGTCATCCCGATCACACTCGGCACTGTCCTGACGGCCGAGGGGCTGCTCAACTACTTCGGCCCGACCGGATGGTTCAACCGGATCCTGCTGTCGACCGGGATCGTCGACACCCCGGTCCGGCTGACGAACAACGTCACCGGGGTGATGCTCTCCCTGGTCATCACGGGGTTTCCGTTCGCCTTCCTGCTCATCGGGTCCTACCTGGCCGGGATCGATCCGGCGCTGGAGCGGGCGGCGGCGACCCTGGGGGCCGGCGGGTGGCAGCGCTTCTGGCGGATCACCCTGCCCCTGCTGGCCCCGGGCCTCGCCACGACGTTCTGCTTGACCTTTGTCCTGGCCTTCAGCGTCTTTCCCTCAGCCGTGCTGGTCGGAGACCCGGCCGGCACCACCCGGGTGATCTCCATTGCCGCGTACCACGCGGCCTACGAGGCCTACGACTACTCGCTGGCCTCTGCCATCGCGGTCATCATGGGGGTGATCGAGCTGATCATCCTTGCCGCCGTCCTGGGCTGGCGGTCGCTGCTCTACACCGGATCGACGAGGGGAAAGGGCTGATGGCGGTGGACCGTCCGAGGCGGCGTCTGACCGCCAGCCCGGCGGCCTGGCTGGTCTGGGGCGCCGTCGCGCTCTTCTTCGTCAACCTCGCCGGCCTCATCGGCTCGGTCGTCGTCAGCTCTCTCGGCACCCGGTGGTTCGACAGCTGGCTGCCGATGGGATACACCACCCGGTGGTACAGCTGGGCGTGGCGGGAGTTCGGCCTGCTCGACGTGCTGGTGACGACGCTGGAGGTCTCCCTGCTCGTGATCGTGATCTCGGTGGCCCTCGGCGTTCCCGCCTCCTATGTCCTGGCCCGCAGGTCCTTCCCCGGGAAGCGGGCGCTGACCATGGTGTTCCTGCTGCCGGTCCTCATGCCCCCGATCACCTACGGCATCCCGCTGGCGACGATGCTCTACAAGGTCGGACTCGCCGGTCACACCTCCGGGGTCGTGCTCGCCAACCTGGTGCCGTCCGTCCCCTTCGTCATCCTGACCATGACCCCGTTCATCGAGCAGATCGATCCGACGATCGAGCGGGCGGCCCGGATGTGCGGGGCGACGACGGCCCAGGTCTTCCGCGGCATTCTTGCCCCGCTGCTGCTCCCCGGCATCCTGGCGTCGTCCATCCTGGTCGGGGTCCGGACGGTCGGCATGTTCGAGCTGACCTTCCTGACCGCCGGCCCAGACTCGCAGACCCTGGTCGTGGCGCTGTATTACTCCATGTCCGCCGCCGGGATCAGGGCACAGCAGTCGGTGGATGCCATGGCGGTCATGTACACCTCGATGATGCTGGTCCTGCTGGTGGTCGCGCTGCGGTTCGTCAACCCGACCCAGCTGGTCGCCCAGGCCACCGACGACCCGGACCGGTGAACCCGGGGATCAGCGTTTGAAGGCCTCGGTGGTCAGGCCACTGGTGAACTGGCGCTGGAACAGCAGGAACGCGACGACCGACGGCAGCAGGGCCAGCAGGGCCCCGGCCAGGAGCACCCCGAGCCCGACCTGGTCGTCCGCCCGCAGGGTGCGCAGCGCGATCGGCAGCGTGAACTGGGTCGCCTCCCGCGCGACGATCAGGGGAAGGAGGTACTGGTCCCAGATCATCGTGAATCCGAAGACCCCGGCGACCCCGAGCGCCGGCCGGCAGGTCGGCAAAATGACCGACCAGAAGACGCGCAGCTCCCCCGCCCCGTCGATCCGGGCGGCCTCCTCCATCGTCACTGGGACATCCCGCATGAACTCGGTCATCACCAGGATCGACACCGCCCACGCCCCCACCGGCAGCACCATCCCGGCGTAGGTGCCGATGAGGTTGACGTGCAGCAGCGGCAGGTC
The DNA here is from genome assembly GCA_016926535.1 of Micromonosporaceae bacterium. Classification (GTDB taxonomy): domain Bacteria; phylum Actinomycetota; class Actinomycetes; order Mycobacteriales; family Micromonosporaceae; genus JABDRL01. Next base: position 5,260 of record JAFGOK010000121.1, read on the forward strand.
GGACAGCACGACCGACAGGGGGATCGCCAGGACCTCGTCCGGCAGCATCATGGTCGACAGGATGGCGAACATGGCGAGGGCGGACCCCCGAAACCGCTTGCGGGCCAGGGCGTAGGCGGCGAGCACGCTGACCGTGATCTGGAGCAGCAGCCCGAATCCGACCACGACCAGCGAGTTGACCAGGTACCGCAGCACTCCCCGCTCCGCGGCGATCTCGAAGTTCGTCAGCCGGAGGCCGTTGGGCACCAGGGAGAACCGGGTTGGCTCGGTGGTATGGCCGAAGGCCCCGAACAGCAGGGCCAGCAGGGGGCCGGCGAAGACCGCGACGATCGCCGCGTAGACCGCTGCCTTCGCCAGCCTGGCCAGTGCCGGGTGCCCCCGGCCGAAGCCGAGCACCGTGTGCAGGCCGGTGCTGTCCTCGCGAGTCCTCACGCGACGGTCCTCCGGCGCCACAGGTTCACCGTCATCGTGACCAGCGCGGTGACCAGGAACAGCATCATCGACCCGGCGGCGGCCACGCCCAACTCCCCGCGTTCGAGTCCCAGCTTGTAGATCAGCGTCATCATGACCTCGGTCGAGCCGTTGGGGGTGCCGTTGGTGAGCAGGAAGACCTCGGTGAAGCTGCGCAGCCCACGCAGGGCCGCCAGCAGCAGGAGGATGGTGATCACCGGCCGCAGGGCCGGCAGGGTCACATGCAGGAACCGCCGGTACCGCGCCGCGCCATCGACCGCGGCCGACTCGTACAGGTTGCGGTCGACCGCGGCCAGCCCCGCCAGGAA
>JAFGOK010000122.1 GCA_016926535.1 Micromonosporaceae bacterium
CCGTCGGTCACGGTACTGATCAGGCTCTTCCCGCCGAACCCGCACGCCGCGATGACCGCGACGGCCGCGGCCCCCGCGATCACCGCGCGGACCTGGCCGCGGCGGCGCCGACCGGCCTTGGACACGGGAACGGGCGCGGCGTTCGGCCCAGTGCCCAGAACCGGTCCGGGGCCCGGGACCGGCCCAGTGCCCGCCGGGCCGAACGGCCCGAATGGCCCGAACGGCGGGGGCGGGTACGGGACGGCGGGCGGGCTCACAGGCGCTGCCCCCGAGGGAGGAGTCCCGACGGGCGCTGCCCCCGAGGCGGGCGAGACCACCGGGCCATGGGCCGCGGTCAGCGCGCCGAACGCCACCGGGAGCTCATGCTGCTCCGGCACGGTTGGGGCGATCCCGAACCTGGCGTGCAGACGGCTGGCCACCAGGGGCATCCGGCTGGCCCCGCCGACCAGGAAGATGCCGGCCAGTTGCCCGCCCGGACCACCCGGCAGACCCGGACCACCCGGCATGCCCAGCCGGCCCGAGGCGCCCTGGATGCCAGCACCAGTCAGCCCCACCCGATCGATGACCCGCCTGGTCTCGTCGACGGCCCGGTCGACCAGGGGCTTTGCCAGCCTCTCCACTTCTTCCCTGGTGAGGTGGACCGCTTCCTCAAGCCCGGGGATGTGGATCGGAGCGCTCGCCGCCCGGGAGAGCATCTCCTTGGCAGACCGGACCTCGGTCCATAGCACCCGGCGGTCCCGCTGCTCCGCCGCCCGGGACGGGGCATCCAGCCTCCGCCACGCCTCGGGACGATCGCGTGCCACCAGCTGGCCAAGGTGCCCGACCAGCGCGGCGTCGATGTCGATCCCGCCGAGGTCGTCCAGGCCTCCGACGGCGAGCACCCGAAGACCACCCGGATCATTGCGGATGACCGTGATATCGAGCGTCCCACCCCCGAAATCGAACACGGCCAGGCACCCGCCCAGCGGCAGGCGCTGGCCAGCGACCCCCTGGCAGTAGCTGGCAGCAGCCACCGGCTCGTCGATGAGTTCGACCTGGCCGAGGCCTGCGGCGGCGGTGGCTGCGGTCAGGACCGCCCGCCGCCTGGGGCCCCAGTCTGCGGGGCAGGTGACGACAGTTGCTTCGACCGGGTCGACCCCGGCCTGCCTTGCCTCCAGGACCACTCGCCCCAGCAACGCGGCGAACAGGTCGACGACCGGCACCTCGGTGTCCCCGAGCAAGATCACGGTGTCATCGATCCGCCGTTTCGGGAACGGCTCGAACCGCCCGGGATCCGCCTGGGCCATCCGCTCGGCGTCGCGACCGACGACGATCTGCCCGTCAGCGGAGGCGTACACGCCTGATGGCAGCACCGGAGAGCCGTCGAACAGCAGCGCTCGCGGCGCGCTGCTGTCGCGTCGGATGACGGCGACGGTGTGACACGTTCCAAGATCAATCGCGAGACGATGAGCTCTCCCCACCAATGCCTGCCCCCTCGCCTGTGCCCCCGACACGTACGGTCGCACGACCCGGACGCCGAGGATCGTACGGGCATATTCACGAGGGCCAGACGCCCGGTCGGCTATCCGGATGCCAGCACCAGCGAGATGGCCGCGATCGCCCCGTCGGCCGTTCGGGTCGGCGTGAAGCGGTGGTCCTGCCAGGACCTGCCTCGGTGCAGCCAGATACTCCGGACCCCGGCCGCCGCCGCCCCGCGGATGTCCGCCTCTGGGCTGTCCCCGATCACCCAGGCCGTACTCAGCCGCATCCTGGCCCGTTCCGCCGCGATCGCGAAGATCCTTGGATTCGGTTTCCGGACCCCGGCCTCCTCCGAGATGATCCAGCCGACCAGGCAGCGGTCCAGCCCGGTCTTCCTGAGTTTCGCCAGCTGCTGGGCTGTCTCTCCGTTGGTGATGACGACCGGAGCCCAGCCGGCGTTCCGCGCGATCCGCAACGCGCAGGACAGCAGCGGGTCCAGCCGGAGCCGCTCCAGCACGCCGTAGCGAATCGCCTCGACCAGGTCGATCGGCGATGCCCGCAGGCCGTAGCGCTCGCGCAGGGCTTCCGCGACATCCCAGTGTGACGCCATCCCGTCAGCGTCGACGGAGAGCAGCCAGTCCAGGTCGTAGTACGGTGCTCCGATCCTGTCCAGGAAGTCGCGGCCCCAGTCGCGGAAGGCCCCGGCCCTGTCAAGCAGGGTGTCATCGAGGCTCAGCAGCAATAGCGGCACGCGGGCACACTACGTGACACTGTCGGGGTTCCGACAGTCCCAAGAGGGCATCAGCCAACGATTGTTTCGCCCCGAATCGGGCAATCCGCACGTACGGATTGCCGAAGCCTCAGGCAAACTGCCACGATCGTCGCGTGCCCAGGGTGAGTCAGAGCCAGCTGGCCGCGCGACGCCACCACATTCTGCGGTGCGCGCGGGTGTGTTTCGCACGATATGGCTACGAGGGCGCCACGGTGCGGCGGTTGGAGGAGGAGACCGGCCTGTCTCGCGGCGCGATCTTTCACTACTTCCGGGACAAGGAGTCCCTGTTCTTCGCCGTCGCGGAGGAGGACGCGGCCGATATGGTCGCCACCGTCGCGGAGCACGGCCTCGTCCAAGCCATGCGGGACCTCCTGGCCAGCGCGGGCGAGCCGGAGGCAGCGGGCTGGCTCGGAACGCAGCTCGAGGTCTCCCGGCGATTGCGTACCGACGCCGGGTTCGCAGAGCGGTGGGCGGCCCGATCAGCGTCGATCACCGGGGCGACCAGGGACCGCCTGCTCCGGCAGCGCGCTGCCGGGACTGTGCGAACCGACGTTCCGCTGGAAGTGCTCGCCCAGTTCCTGGAG
>JAFGOK010000635.1 GCA_016926535.1 Micromonosporaceae bacterium
GCGGTGATCGCCGCGCTCGGGGCCAATCTGGGGATCGCCGCGACGAAGTTCGTCGCCTTTGGCCTGACCGGATCGTCGGCGATGCTGGCGGAGTCCATCCACTCGGTTGCCGATTCCGGCAACCAGGTGCTGCTGCTCGTCGGTGGCCGCCGCTCGAAGCGGCAGGCCGATCGCGAGCATCCCTTTGGCTTCGGGCGTGAGCGCTACATCTACGCGTTCATCGTTTCGGTGGTCCTGTTCGTCGTCGGTGGCATGTTCGCGCTGTATGAGGCGTATCACAAGATCAGTCATCCTGAGGCGATCGAGAGCTGGCACTGGGTGCCGCTGGTGGTCCTCTGCGTGTCCATCGGGCTGGAGGCCTTCTCCTTCCGGACGGCCATCCAGGAGACCAACAAGGTGCGCCAGCGGGCGTCCTGGGTGCGGTTCATCCGCCGGTCCCGGGTCCCGGAGTTGCCGGTGGTGCTGCTGGAGGACTTCGCCGCGCTGATCGGTCTGACCTTCGCGTTGCTGGGTGTAGGCCTGACCCTGATCACCGGGGACGGGATCTGGGACGGGATCGGCACGGCCGCCATCGGGCTACTCCTGGTCGGGGTCGCGGTTGTGCTGGCGATCGAGATGAAAAGCCTGCTGGTTGGAGAGTCCCCGACGGAGGAGCAGCTCAGCGCGATCGAGCGGGCCATCCTGGGCGGCCCGGAGGCCGAGCGGATCATCCATATGAAGGCCGTGCACCTGGGCCCGGAGGAGGTCCTGGTCGCGGTCAAGGTCGCGGTGTGCAGCGACGAGACCGCCACGTCGGTCGCCTGCGGGATTGACGCGATCGAGACGCGGATCAGGGACGCTGTTCCCATTGCGACGATGATCTACATCGAGCCGGACATCTTCCACGCGGAGTGCGTTGACCATGCACCGGCTTGAGGGGGCCGTCCGCCGGTACGCCTGGGGGTCGCGGACCGCGATCGCGGCGTTGCAGGGCAGGCCGGCTCCGACCGTGGAGCCGGAGGCGGAACTCTGGCTCGGCGCGCATCCGGCAGGTCCCGGAAGGGTCCACCAGGGCGGGGTGGACCGGCCGCTGACCGAGGCCATCGCCGAGGACCCGGTGGGGATCCTTGGCGAGGAGGCCCTGGGGCGGTTCGGCCCCCGATTGCCGTTCCTGCTGAAGGTGCTGGCAGCAGCCCAGCCACTGTCGTTGCAGGCGCACCCCGACCGGGAGCAGGCCGCCGCCGGGTTCGCCGCAGAGCAGGCGGCGGGCGTCCCACTGGATGCCCCCAACCGCACCTACGCCGACGACTGGCACAAACCGGAGCTGCTGGTCGCGATCAGCGAGTTCGAGGCACTGTGCGGCTTCCGCGATCCAGGCGAGTCTGCGGAGTTGCTGGCGACCCTCGGAGTGCCAGCCTTGGCCCCGGTCGTCGAGGCGCTGGCAGCAGCGGATCCAGCGGTCGGGCTACGCACGGCAGTCAGCCACCTGCTCACCTGCGGTTCGCGGGAGGCGGCGGAGATGGTCGCCGGGGTCCTCGCCGCAGCGGAGCGACCACCGGCGGTGCATCCCGCATACCCGCTGGCTGGGCGGCTGGCGGCGCTGTATCCCGGGGACATCGGCATCGTGGTGGCGATGCTGCTCAACCAGGTGACGCTGGCCCCCGGTGAGGGGGTGTGGATGCCGGCGGGCAATCTGCACGCCTACCTCGGCGGGGTCGGGATCGAAATCATGGCGGCGAGCGACAACGTGCTGCGCGGCGGGCTGACTCCGAAATATGTCAATGTTCCGGAGCTGCTGCGGGTGCTGCGGTTCGAGACCCTGGCCGAGGTTGTGGTCGAGCCGGAACCCCTGGCGGAGGGCCTGGTGACCTGGCCGGTTCCGGTCGACGACTTCTCTCTGGTTCGGGCAAGGGTCGACGGCTGGACGGTCGGCCTGCCCCGCGGCGGGTCGCACGGCGGGCCGAGGGTGCTGCTGTGCCTGGAGGGGGCTGTGCGGTGCCAGAGCGGGGCGTCGCCGACGGCCCTTTCGCTGTCCCGCGGGCAGGCGGCCTTCGTCCCGGCGTCGGAAGGACCGGTGACCGTGACCGGCGCGGGCGAGGTCTACCAGGCCAGCGTCGGCTGAGCGTGGGGCCTGCCCGTGCGGGCGGGCGTTGCGGCAGGCCACATCAGCGGCACGTCACACGTCCGCTGGGATGACGGCAGCGCCGGGTTGTGGCAAATTCGTTTTGGGCGAGTTGCGGCGATGTGCTTGACGCCGAGATTGCGGACGGTAGTCTTTTGGGTGCGCAAGGTAATCGGATGTTTCATCCGAACCATGCGGGGGGAACCGAACCGGGGGGAAGTGTGGGGTGGTGGACCAATCGGTCCACCACCCCACACGTATGTCACGACCCCAGCGTGACCTTCCGGTAGCGGACTGGACGTAAAGTGGGCAAGCACCTCTCGGCGTACCACAACAGGAGACCACATGACCAGCACGCTGCCGGGTACGGCGGGGACGCCCGCCACCCATCTGGCGGGGAGATCCACCGGCCTTGCCGCAGGCGACTTCAACGTGGCAGACCTCCAGCTCGCGGCCTTCGGCCGCAAGGAGATCGAGATGGCCCAGCACGAGATGCCGGGCCTGATGGCGATCCGCGCGGAGTTCGGGCCGAGTCAGCCTCTGCGGGGGGCCCGCATCACGGGCTCGCTCCACATGACCATCCAGACCGCTGTTCTGATCGAGACGCTCGTCGCGCTCGGGGCGCGGGTGCGCTGGGCCAGCTGCAACATCTTCTCCACCCAGGATCACGCGGCCGCTGCCGTGGTCGTCGGCCCGACCGGCACGCCGGAGAGCCCCGCCGGGGTCCCGGTGTTCGCCTGGAAGGGCGAGACCCTGGAAGAGTACTGGCAGTGCACCCAGCAGGCCCTGCTGTGGCCCGAGGGCGATGACTCGTCGGGCGAGGGGCCGACCATGCTGCTCGACGACGGGGGAGACGCGACGCTCCTCGTCCACAAGGGCGTGGAGTTCGAGCGGGCAGGGGCGGTCCCGCAGCCAGGGGAGGGCGACGCTGAGGAGTACCGGGTCATCCTGGAGACCCTGCGGCGCTCC
>JAFGOK010000123.1 GCA_016926535.1 Micromonosporaceae bacterium
ATCGAGTCGATCATCGATCTGGGTCGTCCGAATCCCGCCCGGGTCGGCAACGCGCTGCTCGGCGGCGGCCACAACTTCGCCGCCGACCGGCGGGCCGCCACCCGGCTCCTGGACGCCGACCCGATGGTCGCCACCCGGCTGGCGGTGCACCGGCACCTGCTGCGCCAGGCCACCAGGGTGGCCCTCGACCTGGGCATCAAGCAGTTCGTCCAACTCGGCTGCGGGATCCCGTTCCCCGGCGGCATCCACCCCCTCATCGGCGAGCGGCCGGAGGCCGGGCGGGTCGTCTACGTCGATCCCGATCCGGTCGTCGTCGAACTGATCGAGCAGGCCACCGCCGACGACCCGACGGTCACCGCCATCGAGGCCGACCCCGGCACCCTCGCCGGGGTCCTCCACGACCCCCGCACCCGCCAGGTCATCGGCCAAGGCGAACCCGTCCTGGTCATGCTCGCCCCCCGAATTCCGACCGCAGCCTCCCCCGCCCAAGGACCAAGACCCATGTCAGCAGCAGAGCAACCCGACCCCGAGCCCGGCAGCCCCTCTCGGGCCTTCGACACCAGCAAGACCCATCCGAGCCGGCGGTATGACTACTGGCTCGGCGGCAAGGACCACTTCGCCGCCGACCGGGCCTCCGGCGACCAGATCGCCGAAGCGTTCCCCACCGTCCGGCAGGCCGCCATCGAAAACCGGCGCCTCCTCCAGCGTGTGGTGTCCTACCTGGTCCGCGACGCTGGCGTCACCCAGTTCCTGGATCTCGGTACCGGGATTCCGACCAGCCCGAACGTCCACGAAATCGCCCAGGGCATCGCACCCACCGCTCGGATCGTCTATGTCGACCACGACCCCCTCGTGGTGGCCCACGGCCGGGCCCTGACCACCAGTACGCCCGAGGGCGCCACCGCCTACCTGCACGGTGACCTGCGGGAACCAGCAACCATCCTCGACAACCCCGTCCTGACACAGGTCCTCGACCTTGACCGGCCCATCGGGCTGCTGCTCGTGGCGGTCCTGCACTTCCTGACCGACACCGACGCCCCCTACGACGTCGTCCACCACCTGATCGAGGCACTCCCGGCGGGCAGCTTCCTGGCCCTCTCCCACGCCACCCTCGACCCATTGCCGGCGGGCACCGCAGAGCGGCTGGCCGCGCTCGCGGACCCAGCATCCGGCCACGGGGCGTTCCGGTTCCGCGACCGGACGCAGATCGCACGGTTCCTCGACGGTCTGGACCTGGTCGAACCCGGGCTGACCCCGATCGTCGAATGGCGGGCCGACGCCCAGCCCAGACCCGAGGCCACCGCCGCCGAGACCGCCGGCTACGTGGCGGTGGCGAGGGTTCCCTGACCGGCACTTGACCATTGGCAGCGATCCGCCCCGTACCCACCGACCGGCATCACCTGAGGAGACCACATGAGCGATCGTGCCCTTCACGGAGGGAACGGGTATCGCACCCCGCCCATCCAACGGTCGTGCCGCGATCGGGTCGGTGGCTGTGACCGGGTCCGCATGCGAGTTCTGGTGACCGGTGGAGCCGGATTCATCGGTTCGCATCTGGTGCCGCGGCTGCTCGCGGAGGGGATGCGCGTCGCCGTCGCAGACGACCTGTCCGCGGGCACCTGGGATGGTCTCGGTTCGGCCCTTCAGCATGGGCTGAGCCCCGATGAGATCTTCATCGCGGACATCCGATCCCCAGCGGGCGCGGCCGTCATCGAGCGATGGCGGCCTGAGGTGGTGGTTCACCTCGCGGCGCAGTCGAGGGTCACCGTCTCCGTCCGGGAACCACAGCACGACGCGGTGACCAATATCGGGGGAACCGTGAACCTCCTGGACGCGGCGGTACGGGCGGGGGTGCGGCAGTTCGTCGCGGCGTCCAGCGGTGGCACGGTCTACGGCGAGATGCCCGAGGGTCTTGATCGCCTGGCTGAGACCGCCGTTCGTGATCCGGTCAGCCCGTACGGGGTGGGCAAGGCCGCCGCCGACAGCTACCTCCACGCGTTTCAGCGGTTGTACGGGCTGTCCACCGCGACGCTCCTGCTCGGCAATGTCTACGGCCCTCGGCTCGACCACGCCCCCGGCCAGGACGTGATCGCCTCGTTCATCGACGCGGTGTCCCACGGTCGCCCACCCGTGGTGTGCGGGGATGGGACTCAGACCCGGGACTTCGTCCATGTGGCCGATGTGGTCGACGCGTTCACTCGGGCCTGTCACCGGGGCATCACCGGAGCGCTGAACATCGGCACCGGGGTAGAGACCAGCATCGTCAAGGTGGCCAGGCTCGTCTGCGCAACGCTGGCAGCCCCCATAGAGATCGACCACGCCCCGGCCCGGGTGGGCGAGGTTCGCCGGGTGTGCCTGGACAGTTCCCGCGCCCACGCGCTGCTCGGCTGGCGGGCCCGAATCACCCTGGCCGATGGCATCACCGCTCTCGCCGCGCCCCAACGGCCAGGCAAGGTTGTTACGGTCGGCGCGCGGCAGGCGTCCAACGCTCGACCAGACCCCACCCTCGGCGGGCCTCTGGACAGCGACGACCACGGAGAGGACCACTGAGCATGGATACCACCGG
>JAFGOK010000636.1 GCA_016926535.1 Micromonosporaceae bacterium
GTAGAGGGATCGCGACGTCGCCCAACGCAATGCGCGTTTCGGCGGCCGATCCTCCGGCGTTCGACCGAGACGCCGACCCGTTCGCGCCTATGCCGCACGTTGCGGATAGCTGTTGTCCGATGAAGACGCTGCGTCGGACCGCACAGTGGGTATTCCCCTGTGAATAAGAAAGACTGGAATCTTGTGCGAATTTTCGCAGAGCTTGGCGCTGCTTCCCCAGCGCAGGGTGCTGGACCGCCGAAGTCCTCACCCCGATGAAGCTTCCTCGCTTATAAGGTGAAGGCGCGTCATGAAGATCATAGGGAATCAGCACGGCTATATTCAACAGGCCGACACGATTCACAACTACGGAAACGTGCAAAGCCCGGGTGGAGCCGCCATTGTCCAGATGCGGGCACTTCTCGACCAGGTCGCAGGCGCGCGTGAGGCCGGTGTGCTAGATGCATCGACCGTCGGTTCTATGGCGGCCGACGTGAGGGCGGCGATTGCCGAAGCGCGCACCGATGCTCAGGGCGCCGCAGCCGCCACGTCACGGATGCGGCGAGTGCGAGACAATCTCGACACCATCGCCGCAGCCGCGCCGCTGGTCGAGTCGGCGACTGCGATTATCGCGCTGCTCACTGCGGTGCAGGGATCAATCTGATGACAGATGAACGGACCGAGATGCCGGGCGCGGCTTCGAACCAGTACGGCAACTTCCAACAAGCCGACAAAATCTTCAACTACCACACGGGGGACGACAGCGATTCCCGGTTCCAGGCCGGCGAACGGAATCTGTATGACCGGCTCTACCCAGCCGCCGCTCGCAGTTTCGACGAGTACTTCTCCCGCCTCGACCAGATCAGCTCGCCAGCCAGCCAGCAACGCGAGACCGCACACCTGTACAACGTCTTGGCTCTTCTGTCCGGCGATCCGCCGTCCTACCGTAGCCCGCGGGACGCCGAGCAGATCAGCGCGCACTTGCTCGCTGCACAGGGCCACCGGTGGGCGGCCATACTCGCCGCGTATGTCAAGGCGGACTACTTCGACGCCGCCGGCATGAAGACACCGGCCGCCTTCGCCACGCTGGCCGCCCAGGTGAGGTTCGACTCGCTCACCGCAGAGGACGTCAAGTTCCTGTCGGATCATCTGGCGCCTATCGATGGTCAGTTGTGGCAGATGTTCGCGTCACACGCCAACCAGCTCGGCGCCGCGGTCCAGATCGCACCGACCGCGACACTCGCCGCCGCGCCGGCCCCGGACGAGAACCGACGGATAGGTGTCATCAAGTACTTCTCGCCGACGCCAATCCAGCCCGCGCCGGTGATGGCCACCACGGCGGTCGCCCTTGCGTGGGTCGGTGGTTTCCTGCTCATCGTCGGCATCGCGACCTGCGGTCTCGGTGCCAGCAACCAGAACGCGCCAGGAACGGCATGTATGGGCATTCCGCTCTTGGCCACCGCCGGCGGTTTGCTGATCGCCGCCAATACCGCGTTCGGTCGCTACCGTGCCTACCAACGAGTACTTGACGAGTTCCGACGGCAATGGGCGGCCGCAGAGCCAAAGCCATCGGACGAGCAGATCAGCAGTTGGCTGGCGGATGACGTCAAGCGGATCGAGGTGCTTGGGGCGCGCAGGCACCGGCTGAGCCTCAACGAGGCCGATCACGGCGGCGACTTGCTCGTCGTGCCGCAGAGCGTGGTCGGTATCTCACGCCGTACCCGGGACGTAATGCGCACCCGCATGGTGCCCACGGCCGCCGGCCCAATGTCAGTCTTGGAGCAGGCATTGGAACCGGTGGCGCGAAGCAAGCGTGGACGGGACGGTCATTTGCGTGCTGACAATTATCATGTGCTCGTCATCTACCTGACCCGCAGCAGGGTGTGCGCCTTCGAATGCGAACTCGAACTCGCGACCCGGCGCTTGGTCAGCGAGGAGGCCCAATCGTTTCGGTACGACGACGTCATCAAGATCGCCTCCGAGACAATCTCGGCGCCACACGAACTCCAACGCGCGGTCAATATGATGTTCGACGACGGATCTGGTCGGTACAGCCAGATCTACGTCGATGACCGCTTTACCCTTTCCACGGTCGATGGCGGACGGATCGTGGTGAGCATTGGCTTTTCTGGCCGCACAACAACTGGTCAGGGAACGTCGATCGCGTGGGGCAACCAGCAGGTGCTCGGGATTGTGGAACGGATGGTCTGGTCCCAGAAGGAACCACACAACCAGTAAGAGGTATCCCTGGACCCGCAGACAGCAGGACGCGAGTCCGCTATTACGACACCTTGGCGGATATGCCCCGAATGGTTCCCAATTGGCCGCGCTAACACAACGACCAACCCATCGTCTCAATGACGGGTACTCATTTCGACTCAACGGATAAATCTGTCATTGGTGCACCCCCAACTCAAGATCACACGTGCTCCGCGATGGCGCGCCACCGCCTTCTCCGACCCTCGCTGCCCTCCGTGGAAACCGGCGGCATGACCGTGCGCGGCACGAGCCAACGCCTTGGAAGGGCGTTCCCGTCGCCGCTTCGCGATGTCCGCTCATGCCGCGATGACGCGCATCAGTCCCGGTCACGGTCCGTGCGACAGCCCCGGTTCCAAGATCGCACCGGAGGGCGAATGCGAAGGCGAAGCCGAGCACACGCCCGTCAGGGCGTCCCCGCGACGACCTCAACTGCCGCATGGCGTGCCTTGCGGAGCGTCATACGAGGCACGGTGGCGTGATTGCCGGTCGATCAGTCGCGGACGGGTGTCGGTGGGGCTGGGTACCCTCGCGGTGTGATGGACGATGGCGTGGGTCGGGTACCGACTGCGGACGAGGTGGCTCGTTTCTGGGAGTTGGTCGAGTCGGCGTGGATGGCGTGCGGGCCGCAGACGGCTGGCATTCGCCGCGCGCTGGTCGACCGCGATCCGGCAGCGGATGACGGCGATGGTGACCTGTATGCCCTCGAAGCCTGGATGGATCATTTCCTGACCCATCTTCGGCGGCTATGTGCCGACATGACGAGCGCGGAGTTGACCGATCTGGACCGGGTGGTCGAGAGACAGTTGTATGCCCTTGATCGCGAGGAGATCCACGAGCATACCGACGGCTCGGACGACGGCTTCCTGTACTGCCGCGGATTCATCGTTGCTGCGGGGCGCGAGTTCTATGGTGCCGTTGATGCTGATCCCACGATGGCGGTGGTGGATGCCGAGTGCGAGGCGATGTGCTACTTCTTCGCCCGCCTGCATCACGAGCGTTTCGGCGTGTACCCGGACACCGGCTCGGGCATCTGCCGGGAATCGTGCCACAACCGGGACGGGTGGTGAGCGCCCAGCTGTGCAGGCCGCTTGGGTCAGCGGGTTGACGGCCGGTGGAACGGTTTGAACCTGCTGGGATGATGACGTGATCATTCCTGGCTACCTGGACGGGTGGGAGCCGACGTCACGGTGACCTGTGCAAGCCGCGGCACGACCCCATCAACGCGGCTGGTCGGATCAGGTCGACATCGCCGACCGTTGGTACAGCAGAACTGTGGTGACCGGAGTCACGAGCAGCCATGGCTGGCGCTGGGTGCCGTCGAGGCCGATGGTGTCATAGGTTTGCCACCCTTCGATCTCGTGTGGTGATGTGATCACGAGCCGATCACCCAATCGGAGGTGGGGATACGAATTGACCTTACCGGGGACACGACGGGTGCCGCTGTCAACGTCCAGGATGATCATGCCGCTGGTCAACCCCGCCTCGACCGTGCACAGCAGCTGCCGGTCGGCCAACCAGGCGGTACTCGATGGTGGAACCAGGCAGGTGTAGTCCAGGTGCGCGACGACGGTGCCGGTCGGGGTGACCACGACGCTCGTGTGCTGCTCGTCCATGCTGTCATACGTCGCCGCGATGAGTTGTCCGTCAGGGGACCAACCGACCGCACTCTCGCCCACCCTGCCGCCGGGGTGCTCCCAGATCCGACGCACCTGACCGGTCGCAAGATCGGTCACGCCGATGACCGCGATGCTGGCGTCGATGTCGTCGGGGTGCTGCGGATCCGTCGTCACGACCAGGTTGGCCAGAAATCGGGCGTCCGGGGACACGGCCGCGTTCTCCGGCCGGTCCTCGAGTGCATACCAGCGACGGTGCCCGGTGGCAAGCTCACACAGACACACCTCACGTTGCAAACATTCACCTGGTGTGCGGAGCGTGACAGCTGGCGCCGGCTGAGGTGACGGTTGATATTTGGGCGTGTCGCTGGCCGGTTGA
>JAFGOK010000637.1 GCA_016926535.1 Micromonosporaceae bacterium
CCCCCCACCTCACCTGGGCGGAGGCCGCCAGGAGATGTCCGACCGGCACCGGTAGGGCCGGATCCAACCACGGGTACTCGGCGTCGAGGTCCTCGCTGATGAGGGCGATATCGGCAGCAGTAACCGGTTCCATGGGCAGCGTCTCCGGATCCACCGTCAGGCGGTAGCCGAGCGCGACCAGCCGCTCCGCGGCCTCCCGTAACCCCCATCCCAGCCGGGCGAAAGCTGGAACGAGGTGGCCGACGGGAGATGACTTCCACTTGTCTGACACCATGCTCCGGTGAAGCCACGGGGGCGGTTCTAGCCATGAGTCCTGCATGCTGGGGTTCCGGCCGACAATCCCGGCGTCGTCGAGGGTGGCCGGCCGGGTGGGTAGCGTTCCGGGTTCCGCCGCAAGGCGGTAGCCCAGCACGACCAGCCGCTCCGCGACCTCCCGCAATCCCCATCCCAGCCGGGCGGCAGATCCAGCCACGGGAGTTGATCTCTCCATGGATTGCGTGGGTTGAGGCTCAGGCTGATCAGCATGGCGTCGGTGATGGGGGCCGGTGACACCGGCAGCGTGCTCGGGTCGGCGGCGAGACGATAGCCGAGCGCGACCAGGCGATCAGCCGTCTCCCGTACCCCGCGTCCCAGGACCTCAGAGGCGCCGATGACGTGTCGGGTGGGCACCAGCTCCTGCGGATCCAGCCAGGGGGCATCCGCATCGAGATAGCGGCTGACGAGGGTGGCGTCGTTGGGCGCGGCGGGCCACACCGGTAGCGTGTCCGGGTCGCTCATGAGGTGGTATCCGAGGTCGGACAGGCGGCTGGCCGCCTCTCGCAGGCCGCAGCCCACATCGGCGGAGGCGCGGATCACCCAACCGGCGGGCACCGGCTCCAGCGGATCCAGCGGCGGCTGCCGTGCGGCGAGTTTCGATCTGACGAGGGCGGCATCGACGGGCGTGACCGCCCGTGCTGGCAGCGCGTCCGGATCAGCGGCGATCCGGTAACCGAGTGCGATCAGCCGTTCCGCGACCTCCCGTATCCCTCGTTCCAGCCGAGCGGAGGCCGCAACGAGATGACCGACCGAAACAGGTCGCGTCCGATCGAGACCCTCGTACGAGCCGTCCCCAACCCAACGCGTGCGGCGTCTCTCGGCAAGCGCCACGGCGGACGGTTCCGGGTCCAGGAGGATGGCGTCGCTGGGATAGGCCCGGCGGATCGATGTGACGTCGATGGTGCTCGGTATCGCCGGAGTCACAGCGTGGGTCGCCGCCCAGGCGGTGGCCCGCCAGAGTGGTATACCGCCGTGGGTCGGCAGGCCGCCGTAGAGTGCCTCGCGCCGGTTCGGCGGCACGGGTGACCACGCCGCCGGGGGCAGCCAGTCGGTCTCCTGGTCCGGTGGGAAGCAGCCGGCGACGATGAGGCTGTCGTCATCGGGCTGGCGGGTCCAGCCGCGTCTGCCCTCCTGGATCGCGGCGTCGAGTATCTCGTCGGCGATGCGGGGAGCTCCGACGACCAAGCGGCTGAGCCAGTCGAAGGTGAGGACAGGGCTGTCGGAAGCGGTCACCGCCGGAATCGCCTCGCGCAGGAGCTGCAGGACGTGCTCGGGGCGCAGGTGCAGGATCTGCTTCCGGTCGACCGACAGTCGCGGGGCGAACTCGCCGGTCAGATTGACGACTGCCCCGTGGTGGCCCTGCTGCACCCAGACCCCGTCGACGAGAAACGCTCCGGCGGCGTGGCACCACCAGACGGATCCCCCAGGGACGCCACGAACGAGCGCCTGCGCTGGCTCGGCATCGTCGTCGTGAGGGTTCGCAGTTCCGATGGGTGCGGCCTCGGAGAGGGCACCGGGTGTCCAGGACTGGTGCTCCCGGCCGTCCTCGGCCGTCGTGTCGAATTCTGCCACCCACAACAGCCTGCGCAGGATATCTACGCAGGATGGAGCGGCCGCGCCTGCACGCAGGTACAGGCGGACCTCCGTGCCCGGTTCGCCGGATGCGCCATCCTTGCCGATCCGGAAGAGGTTGCCCGGACCGGCGATCACGACCGTCAACTGGTCTCCGGGCCGCCCGTCACGGCCGAACCGGCAGGTCCGTACCCGGATCTCGTCGGCCAGCATGAAGTAGCTGAGGACACCGATGCCGAACCTGCTGTTGGGGTACAGGCGGATCGGCGGATTCCGGCGTCTCCAAACAGCCTCCTCCTCCAGGAACTCCGGTAGCTCAGTGAAGCGCACCCCCGTCCGCGAGAACACCTCCGCCAGTTCCCGCTCGCCCATGCCGACGCCGTTGTCGCGACATTCGATGTACGCCCTGCCGTGCTCGTCGACGCCCTGGGCGAACGTGATCCTGCCCGTCCAGGGTGAACTGCCACCCGTACTGTCCTGAAGGAACTGCTGGCGTGCCCGGCGGTAGCGGCAGGCGTCCAGGGCGTTCTGATACAGCTCCCGAATCGCCAGAGAGCGATCACCATAGAGCTGCTCGCCCATAAGGAGTTCCTGCACGCGGTCGTCGGAGAGTCGGAACCGAATACCCGCCGACTGATACGCCGGATGGCCGTTCGCGTCCACCACCGACCCGACCTTGTCGGCGGCGGCACGGTGCGGGAGCGTGCGCAGCGGGGCGAGGGCTGAGTCCCTGGCTGCGCTGCGTTGGATCTCAGTGAGCAACCGGTCGAGGAGGTCCGCCTGACCGTGCAGAGCGAGGTCAACAGCGGGATGCGGACAAGACGCCGACAGCACCCGAATCGGACCGTGAGGTTGCCACCCAGCGGCGGCAACGGCCTCCCGCAACGCATCGAGCCCAACGGGATCGCCAACTCCCAGGTGCTCGACCACAACATCCGGCAGCATGACGGGCTCGATGGCCATGGCGTGGCCCACGGCGAGCAGGTAGGCGACCAGGCGCTCACGGATCTGCTGCTCTCGAACCGAGCCCTCGTCGAGGGTCCGGCTTGAGGACAGCGCATATGGACGATCGGTACGCATGAGGAAGCCCGGTGCGGCGGACATGGTTTGTAGCAGTTCGCTGACAAGGTCGGCGCGGAGCACCGCACCCAGGACCGGATCGTCGGACACCGGCTCGAGGAGTTCGGACAGCAGGTTGAGCGGGTCTTTCAGGGCCTTTCGCCGGACCCACTGGTGCAGCAGCCACCACCCGATCCCCGCTGCTGCCGTCTCCCGGTCCTGCGCCGCCGCCACCCGCCTGCACAACCGGCCGTACTGCTCGGTGAACCGCCAGAAGTCATCGGCGTCGGTACCGACACGGTCGCCCAGGTTCCAGGCGTGCGGTGCGACGTGGCTCCACCGCGCGGTCATTGCCGCCCCGAACGTGTCATAGACGAACGGTGTCACCACCAGGAGCGCCGCCTCGCCGGCTGAGATCCGGCGCTGGTCGGCATCTTCACCGACCGGTTCGGGCAGGAACTGATGGACCAGGAAGCGGATCCGCTCGCTCATCCGGTGGGCGAACCCGGGGTCGATCCACGGATCCTTGCCGAGTCGCCGGCCGGCTTCGGCACGCAGCCGCGACAGGTGGTCCACCACGGCGGCGCATCCACGCCGTGTTCGCTCGGTCAGCTCGCAGGGCACGGTTCGCGCCCAGACCTCGTGATCGTCGACGTGCTGGCGCCAGGACGTTCCCGCCACAGGCTGAGCTCCGGGGCCGCACGGCACGACGACCAGAAAGCGGCTGTCGGTCTCTCCGGACACCCGCAGATCCTGGGCCGGGAGGTTGAACTCGACCCGGATTCGGTCCATGGCCTGGCGGACCGCGTCCGCGAACGCCTCCAGATGCTGTCCATACAACCCGTCGGTCAGCGACTGCTGGACGGCGCGGGAGAACAGGCTGAACCCAGCCCCGCCATCGGACACGAAGCGGGCGACCTGCCCGGGGCCGCAGGCGAACACATAGGCGACATGGTGACCCGCCACCCGCCGGATGTCGCCTTCGCTCCACCGACGCGGCATGGACTTGGTCCGCTGGTCGAAGCCTTCCCTGCAGGCGTCGATCAGAAACAGGACGCTCCCAGCCGCCGTGTTTTCGATCTCGTCGGCCCACGTGTCGATCGCGACCAGGGTCTCGTGTAGACGCGGCACCCGCAGGTCGACCTCTGACGGTACGAGATAGTCACGCCCCGCAGTGTGCACGCCATGACCACTGAGGTACACCAGCAGCGTGTCACCACGGCCCGCCTGATGCAGGAACTCGGTGACCTCGCCAATGATCTTCGGCTTGGACAGCCTGCCGCTGGCCACGGGCTTGACGAGGTAGCCGATCGACTCCAGCGTGGCTCCCAGGGACCGAATGTCGTCGGCGACGAACGGGAGCCCGGTCACAGTGGAGCTTTCGTACTCTGCCACACCGAGCAGGAGGGCGCGGAACTTCCCCACTGTGGCTACTCGCGGAAGATCAACGTGATGGCACCTTTCGTCGCGACCTCGCTTGTGCCGATCAGATTGAACCCGCCTTTCGCCGACACCTCGAAGTTGAACTGCGCCTCACGCAACCGGAGCCGGCCAGTCTCGTCGGTGACGTCGTCGAAGATGCTGCGAAGACCCGCAAGGGTCCGCCGGACGCTGGCCCGAAGCGCGGCCACGGGAATGTCCCGCAGCGCCACCTCACGATCTCCGTGCCGAAACAGTCCCATCGTTTCGTCGTCGTCATCTTCCACGGTCACCAGGAAGGGTAGTGTCTCCACAGTGGCGGCTGGGTCGGATGGCGTCACGTATCGTCTCCTCGCAGGCACTCTTGGCGTGGGATTGACAGGGCGTTCGTGTGGCCGCTGTGCCGCATGGCGCATTGTACCGTCGTGGGCTCCGGGCCGGATCTCGTTCTTTCGGGCCGTACGTACCGTCACGCCCCTCCCGCAGGCTCGGCTCCCCGCAACCGTTCAAGAGACCGGAAGCTCCCGAAACCCTCCATGACGTCCGTCCCGGTCGCTGCCTGGCACCTGCGACCCCCGCCATGATCAAGTTATCCATGGACCTGACGCACGTCCACACACAGCGATCGATGCGGCGTCGGCAATCGTGTCGTACCCGGGCGATATCTTGCTGTCCTGGTCCGGGTCCCCGGAGACAGAGCACAGGAGGAGGTCAGGGTGCTGGCACAGGAATCTCCGTTTCGTCCCTACTGGTGGGGAGTCAGCATGGCGGACGTCGGGGTGTCCTGCCGTCCCGATGTAGGAACCTACGGAAGGTACGAATTCCCGGAGCTTCCACCGGTGCCGTTTGCCATGACCGGAGACCTCGCCTGGCTCGCAGAGCAGCCCATGCACGATGAGTGGTGCGTTGGGACGAAGCCGGTGGCCGAGTTGCCGACCCTGCTGGGCGCCTGCGAACGGCTCGGCCTGTCACTCCCCCCGGCTTTTCTGATCTTCATGCGCACACCAGATCTGCAGCGACGGGTCCGCTCCTGCACGGCCTGCTTCATCGATGTCGACGTTGCACCGGTCCGCGCGCCTGCCGGTGACGGGTACCTGCTCCGCTTCCTGGCAGACCAGCAGGGCTGCCTGTTCTGGTACCTGTACCTGACCGCAGACGGCAGCGACCACGCAGTGGTCTGCTCAGGCGACGAGTATGACTCGACCAGCGACGGGGACGAGGACGGCCACGACAACGATCCGGATGAGATCGCGTTCTGCGGCGAGTCGTTCGAGACGTTCCTGTGCCGGTACTGGCTGGAGAACGAGATCGGGTTCGCCAACGACGACGAGGCCGTCATGCCAGACGGGGCAGCCGAGTACATCAGCCGCTACCGGGAACTGCCTGCCAGCGGATCCTGACGGGCCCCACGTTTTCCGAACAGTTCCCTGCTGGGTTTGGACACAGGCTGATGCCTACGGCACTCGGGGCATCGCCGGCTGCGGTTGCCGGCGCGTCGTCGAGGGAGCACTACCTCGGCAATGCAGGGTTTCGGGGCAGTCATCATGCCCGGACTGCTCCCCTACTCGCCGAGCACCGGTTCGCCCGTCGGGACTGTACCGGTGATCGAGTCCGTACCTCGGGGACCGCAAGGCGGGACGGGCCGTACGTGGATGCTCCCGATCGCCGGAGTGTCTTCCCTGGTAAACTGGCCGCTTGGGAGCGATGAAACGGTACCCGACTGCCGTTTCGGCTGGCGATCATCGCGTGCTCCCTGTGCCAAGCCGATCAACGGGGAGCGGAACGGGCATCACCAACAGACGTCAACCGCGTCGAATCGGCGCTAACAGTCCTTATTAGAAATGCCTTTGACCTGCCAAAAGAGCGTTACGGCTGGCCAGTCCTCTATGGAGAACCGTATTCACACCGAAGAGGTCACTGGTTCGATCCCAGTATCGCCCACTATCTATACAGGCAGGTCAGATGGCCCGCTACCGGATCTTCGGTAGCGGGTTTTTGTTGTTGTGGATCTTCCTGGGGAGCATACGGGGAGCATTTCTGCTCCCCGCAACTGCGAACTTCTGTA
>JAFGOK010000638.1 GCA_016926535.1 Micromonosporaceae bacterium
CCGAGGACCGGCGGTTCAGCGTCGTCGCACGGGTCCGTATCGAGAGCACCACCCTCCTTGCTGAGGGCGACCGCCCTGCCAGAGAGGACGTCCCGGTCGCCGCCTTCGAGCCCGGCGGGTTGGCCAAGCTGCCGGACATCGAATTGCGCTCCGGATCCGTCGAGCGGCTGACCAGCGGAACAGCCATCGTCAACGCTAGCGGCCAAGCCTTCCTCGGGCGGGCGATCGGCGATCAGATCACGGTCACGACCAAGTCAGGGGACAGGCACTCCTTCACGATCGTTGGCCTGTCCGACGGATACCTCGGCGGCGGCCAAGCCTTGGTCAACTGGTCGGATTTCGCGAAGCTCAGCACGAAGCAGACCGATGACATGATCCTGGTTCGGGCTGCCGACGACGTCGCCCCGAAGGCGTCGCGCGCCGCGCTGCTCGCCAGCGTCGGCGACTATCCCATGGCCGAGTTCTACAGCGTCGCGGAGGTGCGGTCACAGATCACCTCAGTGGTCGACCTGCTCATTGCCATCGTCGCCGGGTTGCTCGGGTTCGCCATCATCATCGCCCTCATCGGGATCATGAACACGATGTCGCTGTCCGTTCTGGAACGGACCAGGGAGTCGGCGACGGTTCGGGCCCTCGGCCTGACGCGAGGTCAGCTCCGCATGGCGCTGGTGACAGAAGCGTTGCTGATGGCACTGGCTGGCGCGCTGATCGGCAGTGGCCTCGGCCTGCTCTACGGATGGATGGCAACGCGAGTGATGTTCGCCGGGATTAGCGTGATCATCACGATCCCCAGCGGCCAGATCCTGCTCTACGTCGGGCTCGCAGCGATCGCCGGCATGATCGCTGCGGTGATTCCCGCGAGAAAGGCTACCAGGGGCTCCATCGTCGCCGCGAT
This sequence comes from Micromonosporaceae bacterium, assembly GCA_016926535.1. GTDB lineage: Bacteria > Actinomycetota > Actinomycetes > Mycobacteriales > Micromonosporaceae > JABDRL01. Next base: position 896 of record JAFGOK010000638.1, read on the forward strand.
GGCCGACTAGGGCGTCCTGCAAATGGCGCGCCTTGCGGATCTCGCCTCGCCTCCAGCGCCCTGGTGCCGGTCGCTCGTACACTCAGACGGCCACGGTGCCGCTCACCCCACCGGCAGGTGCCGGTACGGCAGCAGCGTCGGCCATGAGACATCCAGCCGAAAGCATGGGCGGTGACGGTGACGGTGACAGATCACCCGCGGCGAGCGACAGGTCGTAACACCCGGCAGCGCTGCGAGATCATCGCGCTGCTGGAGGAAACGAGCGAATTCCGCAGCGCCCAGCAACTCCACGCCGTGCTCCGGGGGCGCGGTGCCAAGGTCGGGCTGACCACCGTCTACCGCACCCTGCAGACCCTGACCGAGGCCGGAGAGATCAACACGATGCGGCTGCCCTCGGGAGAGCAGGTGTTTCGCCGGTGCAGCCCCGGCCATCACCATCACCTCATCTGCCGGGACTGCTCCCGCACCATCGAGGTCGTCGGCAAGACCGTCGAGGCCTGGACGGAGCTGGTCGCAGCCCGGCACGGATTCACCGACGTCGAGCACACCCTGGAGATCTTCGGAGTGTGCCCGCAGTGCGCCAGCAAGCGCGGCTGAGTCAGGCAGTCAAGGCGCCGGAAGCCCGGCTCCTGTCAGTCCCGCAGCTTGCGGCCCTGCGCGTCGGTACCACCGTTGACCAGGATCATGATGCCGTCCACAACGCCCCAGATCGCCCCGATACCACAGGTCACGATCGAGACACCCAGCTGCGCGATGGCGATGCCGGTATGCCCTGTGTAGAAGCGGCCAGCCCCAAAACCACCCAGCAGGATGCCGAGCAAACCCGCAACGAGTTTGCTCTTGTCCGACAGGGGATTTCCAAACTCATCGAACTGCGGCGTACCCGGATACCCACCCGGCGGCGGAGCGTCATATGCCATGAGTCAAGAGTAGCGTCTTCTATGACGTTTTATCCCACAACCAGGGATGTCATGCTTCCCCGGTCAGGCGCAGCACGGTCCAGAACAATCGCGAATGATGGATGTCTGTGCGGCGGATGGTGACCCATCCTCACGCCTCACGTACCTGGCCCGTCAGCTGGGTTCCTGGAATATCCCCAGCTCAGGTACGTTCAAGTAGGAACGAGGGTAGGTCTTCGCCCGATCGGACAGGAAGTGCGGCCTTGGCACGAATTCGACTTCTCGAGCTACCCGAGGCCGCGATGATCTGGGCGGACGGCTCGCTGGACGGTGCACACGCGCCCGACCTCCACCGCACTGTTGAGCGGGTACTCGCCTCCAACGTCCCTGCCATAACCTTGGATCTCACCGGGGTCAGCAGCCTGGACGAAGGTGTCATCGCCGTCATCGCGGCAGCGGCCATGCAGCGGGAGGGGCGGGGAGGCACCATCGAGTTGCTGTTGCCGCGTGGCCACCGAGCCACAGTCAGCACGGCGGCAGAGGCCCGTGAGTTGCTCCAGCGCCACTACCCCCAGACCGGGCGGACCTGCTAGCCAGCCGCCGGACGGACGGTCACGCTGACCTGAAACGACTCGACCGCAGCCTCCGGAGGTTCCCAGGAGCGGCGCAACCGCGCTGAGAGCCGAGCGTCCTCGTGCGGGCGGATCGCCAGCACCCGGCAGGCCGCGGCGCCAGGAAGCCGGGATGGAGCAGGCTCGACCCGATCACTGACCAGCTCCGCTCCGGGCGGCAATGGGCCGAGTTCCCACCGGTAGCCCGTGCTGGGGTTCTCCGCCAGGGCGAGCTCCACCACCTCCCCGGAATCGACGGTGACGGCTCCATCCTTGCTGGACATGCCGATCCGAGTCGTCACCGTCGTCCTCCGAACCGTCTGCTACCAGCAGTAGATCTCGTGAATCTGATTGTCCGCCTCGTCGCGAGCCTGAACGGTCGCGCCGGTCGTCCGTGCCGTCGAGGCGATCATGCTCAGCGCCAGATGCGCCGAGTCATTGGTCGTAGCGAACCGCCGCCATCCAACTGAATCAAGATATGCCCATCCGTTCCGGGAATGCTGAGTCATGTACAGGGCCAGCACTTTCCGGGTGTTCCACGCCCCGACCATCGACGCCGACATGGCGGCGCCAGCGGTGCCCGGCGGGTGAAGCACCGGCTCCGCCGCTGCCTGTGCCATGGTCGGGGTCTGTGTGCTTCCGGCCGTGCCGCCGGTCTGAGCGAGTGCGAGCTGGCTCTCGTCCAGGGCGACGGGATCGGAATCCTGACTGAGAATATCTTGTTGCGGCATACCACCGGGTTTAGTCGAAGTACTCCGTGATGTCCGAGTCTGTTGCGGCATAGCTATCCTCCCGTCGATCAGTAGACATACAGAGTGGAGACGGTGCCGCTGTCCGCGAACGCGTTCACGGTCCGCCCGGCGGCCTTGGCCGAGAGAATCTCGCCCAGAGCCGTGGCCGCAGCTTGATCACTGTCGGCACCGAGGCGGTGCCAGCCGTAGTTCTCCAGATACGCCCACCCGTTGCGGGCGGAATCGTTGCTCCAGACCCCGAGGATCTTCGTGTTGTCGGTCCAGGCGCGCAAGGTCACGCTCCTGGTGCCGATGCACTGCCAGGACTCGATGTAGCACTCGCCGTAGGCAATCTTGAAGTATCCCCTGTCGCCCCACGAGGCGCCCCAGCTGTTCTTGGCGATCCAGCATCCCTCAGCGTCGCTGTACCCGACCAGCGAGATGCAGTGGCCACCCGCGGCCTCACCAGAGACGTGCCGGTAGACACCAGACCGGTATGACCAGAAATCATCGTAGACGACGAAACATGCAGTGATCGATCCGAAGGTTGCGATGTGCTCCTTCATCTGCGCCGCATTGCCCGTGGCGTCGATCATGTCAGTCGCACGTGCGAGGCGGTTGGGCCAATCGGAGTTGAGCGACGCACCACCAGAGTTCCTCGGGGTGTACGGGAAGTAGTTCTCGTACGTGATCCCGATGTCACGGCAGGCTTCGACAGCCGGCTTGGGTAGCCAGCCGGTGTCGCAGGTGGCCCCCTGACTCAGCCCGTGCACATAGAACAGATGCGCCTCGGACAGGTTGAGTTCGAGACCCGGCTGGCGCCTCGTGTACGCCGCAGTGGTCTCAAGGGCCGCAACCGTACCGAAAGCGACACATGAACCGCAGTTGCCCTGGTCTCGCACATCAGTCACATAGTTGTGGCCGCCGACGTTCCGGGCGTCGAACGAAGCTGGTGCACCTGCCGCCATCGCACGGGCGGTCGCGGCGGCGGACTTCACCATCGCTGCCCGCTGGTCCATCGTCGCGCGCTCCGACTCGCTGGGCATAGGAACGCCGAGCCGCCGAGTGCGCTCCGTTTTGGCCATCCGAGTCATGGCGTTCTCGGAGGCCTGCCATGGATGCCCTTGGTCGGCGAGCGCCGCCGAAACGGCGGCAACGTCAATTCGTTCCGAACCTGCCATATCCCCTCCAGTCTCTCGATCTGCGCACCTGCGGCTACATGATGGGCGTGCGCAGGATCCGCCTGTCCAGGATGACAGCCCAAAAGCCGCTCTTCACCAGAAATCATCGTAATTTATTTTTCTATCGTTTCCACTCATTTCGTACGATAAGTCGTTTCGGCGGGACGACGGGACGACGGGACGGCGGGACGCGTCGACGACGCGGTGCAGAGGTGCCTCTCTGGGCACGCGCGGGAGCGGTGCCCACCGGCGGCTGCGCTACTCGGCGCCAGAGCCGGCGTCTGCAGCGCGGCCACGGTTCCAGAGCAGCCACTTGCGGTCAACCGCCGCTTCCAGGTCGACGCCGAGGTGCCGAGCCATCAGCAGTACATGCGACAGGACGTCAGCAAGCTCGGCCTGAAGACGCTCGTCGAGCTCCTGAGCTGTCATACCTTTCGGGCGAGCCTGCCCGGACCGCATCAGAAACGCCTGTGTCAGCTCGCCGACTTCTTCGTGAAGCTTCAGAAGGAACCACGTTTCAGAACGATCAATACCGTAGGTGTCGGCGTAGCGGTGTGATACCGCCTCGATCTGATCGCTGAGTTCAGCCAGTTGCATGCCCCGTAGCGTATGAGGGGCGTGGACCGGGCCCTGGCCAGCCAACCGGCAATGTCTGGGTTCCCCTCATCACTCGTCGACGAGGAACCTCACGCCGACATCCGCAACGGCAACTCGCGCTCGTCAACCGCGCTGGCCGCGAACCGGAGCGCGGCAAGGATGTCGTC
>JAFGOK010000124.1 GCA_016926535.1 Micromonosporaceae bacterium
CCGTGCATCCGGACCAGCGCCCGCGCCCACCGCTGTCCCGGGTCCGGGGGGACGATCGACTGCGGCCCCACCGTGCCGGACAGCTCCAGCCAGCAGCACCAGAACCCGACCGCTGTCACCCGCCCGACCTCCCTCGGCCGTACCGTCGCTCTGGGCCGCGACCGGCGACCTTGCGGCGCCGGATCGGCGAGATCCACGGGACACGCCGTATCTAGTGGCAGACGCCGCTTCCGGCGTCGGTGAACGACTGGCCCTGGACCGGCAGGAAGCGCCAATCGTAGTCCTGGTGCCGGAGGGTCAGCTGGAGAACGCCGTAGGTGCCGGCCTGACGCACCTCGCTGTTGGCGGTGACCGTGAAGACGCCGTGATCCTCGTAGAAGTCGCCGCCGCCCGTTCCGACGACGAACTGCCGGATGCCCCGCTGGAGATCGAGGGCCCCCATGGGATCCTGCGGGGCGAACCGCTCGTAGACGTGGGTGTGACCGCTCAGGACGAGTTCCGCGTTGAAGTCGTACAGCGCCTGGAACAGCGGCCGGACGGCGGTCTCCGGGTCGTGCCCGTGCGAGGAGGTGAACAGCGGGTGATGCCAGTAGGCTGCGGTGCATGGTTTGGTGGAGCTGGCGAGATCGTCCCGCAGCCACCGTTCTTGATTCGACCCCTGCTCGCATCCCCCGATCTCGTCGCAGTTGGAGTTGAGGGCGACGATGTGCCAGTTGCCTAGGTCGTACGAGTAGTAGCCCTCGCCTGGCCGGCCAGCGGCATCTCCGAAGTACCCGAAATAGCCGGTGGCGCCTGGGGTGACGTAGTCATGGTTGCCCGGGACCGGCTTGATCCGGTCCTTGTACATCCCCCAGGAGGGGCCGAAGCAGTTCCGGAAGTGCTCCGGGCTGCCGTCGTCCTGGCTGTTGTCCCCTGCTGTGAAGATCACCCCGTCGACGGCGGCGAGCAACTCCGCCGTCCGCTCGTCTCCGGAGGAGCTGCACATGGCGATGTCCCCGGCGCCGACGAGCGTCGCGGCCGGCGGGCCGTTGGCCAGCGGGGGAGTCGGGGCAACCGTGTCCCCCGAACCCTGCCCGGAGTGCACGCTGACCACCAGTTGCGGGGGGTTGGCTCCGGTCTCCCTGGAGTCGTAGTGCACGCCGTCGGTGCTGGAAGAGGACAGGGCGAAGCTGTAGAGGCCGTTCTCGGTAACGGCTGAGGTCACATCGATGGTGTACCAGGTGCTGGAGATGACCTTGCCGATCGAGCCGATCACCGGTCCGTCGACGGGCGGCTTGACATTCCAGGTGACGGTGCGCTCTGACCAGCTCGTGTCAGTCATCGACCGCAGGGTGCCCCCGATGTCGCTGCCGCCGTTCAGGTCGTCGGATCTCAGCCGGAGCTTGGCACTGACGATCTTCCGGTCAATCCCACTGACAATAAACTTCATCAGTATCTCGGAGGCCGGATCGTCGTCGGCGATCAGGACACTCGCGGCGCCGAAGTTGTCGGTCGGCGTGTCGTTGCGGAGGTACGTGTCCTCGATGGCGACGAAGGTGCTGGTGGCGACGGGAGTCGCGCTGGCAGCCGCATCCGGCGGCTGGACGAGCCGATCCGCCGTCGTCTTCGCGTTGGTCGTCGTGTGATCAGACGTGACCACCCAGACGGTCACCCCGACGGCCGCAACGGTCGCGGTCGTGATTCCGATGGCAGCGGGGAGGCTGTGGCGACCCATGATTCCTCACTCCTGGGCTCGGGTTGCTGTTCCGAGGGAAGACACCCGCTCTGGCCGCTCGCCTGGCCGGTCGCCTGGCCGCTCGCCTGGCCGGTCGCCTGGCCGCTCGCCTGGTCGTGGACGCAACCGCTGGAACCGGCCGGTGAGGTAGCCGGCACCAGCGCAGCCGACCCCACCCATCAGAACGAGCGCCGCCTGCCACCGGCCAGACCTGAGGTGACGGGCGACGCCCCTTGGAACGGTGCTGGTGAGGTATGTCCGCTCGGCGTGCAGCCCACGCATCCCGGACCGCCGGGCGATCAGCGATTTCGTCCGGCCGTCCGAGTAGCACCGGTGCAGGACGTAGCGTCGGGTCAACCGGCTGCTCCCGACGCGGTGGTGGATGATGGCGTCCGGCACGTGCACGAATCGGCGCTCTGGCGACCTCGCGGCGATCCGGAGTGAGAAGTCCGCCTCCTCGCCACCCTCGGCGCCCCGACCCCGACGCCCGAGGGTGACGTCATACCCCCCAAAGCGCTCGAACAGCTCGGTGTCCAGCACCGAGCAGCCACCGAAGACAAGGCGTTCGACGGTGCGCCCCCGAGGCATGCCCGGAAACGAGCAGCCGACGGTCCAGAGCAACTCCGGCGGGAACCAGCAGGGCATCCCCTGATCGAACACGGGCTCTGACCGGCCTCCGGCGCCGGCAGCCCCCAGCTCCTCCGCTGCGGTGACCAGCCGTTCCAGCCAGGTGGGATCGGCAGTGGCATCGTCGTCGAGGAAGGCCACCCAGCGGGTGGTGACCTGGGCGACTCCGGTGTTGCGTGCTGCGGAGATGCCCTGGTTGACCTCGTGGACGGTGATGATTTCTGATCCGCCGCGCTCGCGGAGCGCCGCAACGAGGTCCGGACACCCGTCAACGACGACCACGACCGCCTGGGGAGGCAGCGTCTGCTGATGCAGGGAATCCAGGCACGCCAGGAGTTGCTCCCAGCGCGCCATGTCATAGGAGCAGACCACCACGCTGACTGGCGCACTCACTCCCGCCCTATCGGCGATCGGGGGGCAAGTTGCGCGTTTCTCGGCCACGGGCTGCCTGCTGCCAGCGGGTGGCGTGTGGAGAGGCGGCTGCCGGCTTGTGGGGGTGGGGTGGCGACCGGCGCGGTCAGGTGATGATCCGTCCCGTGACCCGCCGGACGAGGCGACGATATCCGCGCCAGGCTGGCATCGCCAGGCGCTTGAGTGAAGGCGCGAGTCCCGGCTCTCCAGCTGTGACCCGCAGCAGGAAACGCTCGGGGGACTCACCGGAGATCGCTTCGACCCGGGGGATGGAGAACCGGTCGCCCTCCAGACGGGCCAGCCGCCGGCCGACGATGCAGGCGGTGCTGTACCCCGCGGCAGCGACGGCCCGGCGGACCCGCCGGCCGTCATAGCCGTGGGGGTATCCGAACGAGGTCACCTCGACCCCGAGCCGCTGTTCGAGCTCTTCCTTGCTGTCCCGAGCCTCATGGCGCAACTCGTCCGCGGTCAGCACGTCCATCGGCCGGTGCGTCATGGAGTGGCTGCCGATCTCGATGCCCCGCCCGCACAGCTCGGCGAGTTCCGACCAGTGGAGGTGACCGGACAGCCCTGACCCGGCCGCGCGCAAGGGCCCGCCGGGGACAAGCATTCCCGGGCAGATGTACGCCGTTGCCCGGTTGCGGAACTCCTCCAGCACCCGAACCGCGTTCAGAAGATCGGCGTAGCCGTCGTCAAAGGTCAGGGCAACGACGAACCGGCCGCTGTCGGCGGTCTTCGCTGCCAGCGCCTCGGTGAGGCCGACGACGAGCGCATCCTGCTCGGCCAGCACTTCGAGGTGCCGGCGGAATTCCGTCACCGGGACGGGCAAGGA
>JAFGOK010000639.1 GCA_016926535.1 Micromonosporaceae bacterium
CGCATGTCGGGTGGTTGTGCTGCCGCGTTCCTCCGTGGGCGGCGCATTGACAGCCGTTGTGGCTCTATCAAGATCCTGACCTAACAAGATAGGTGATCTTCCCGGAGCGACGTGGTTGGTGGATGGGGACCTGGCTAGCGGAAGTCGAGGACCGCTGTTTGCGCGGACGACCAGGATGCTGTATGCGATGGCCACGAAGCTAACAAGTGAGTGACAAGGATAACGACCGTGCGGACTGTTCCTCCTGCATCTGGGCCTGATGACAAGCCTGTGGAACTCCCTCGGATCTGGGGTGGCGTGCCACCTCGAAATCCCAACTTCACAGGGCGCGAGGAACTCCTCGACCGGCTCCATGCGACGCTGCCGGAGCAGCGGTCATCGGTGTTGCCGCAGACGCCGCCGGAGCAGCGGTCATCGGTGTTGCCGCAGACGCTGCACGGATTCGGTGGCGTCGGCAAGACCCAGCTCGCGACTGAGTACGCCTATCGCTTCAGGAACCACTACGACCTTGTGTGGTGGATCTCCGCCAACCGAGCGACGGACGCCCTCGCCTCCATTGTCGCGCTGGGGGAGAAACTTGGGGTGGTGGCAGGAGGGGACAGGCGGAGGGCAGCTAGCGAGGTTCTCTCGCATTTGGCCGAGAGCAGTGATCGCTGGTTGTTGATTTATGACGATATCGAGCGCCCGGAGGACATCGGCCCGCTGGTGCCGTCGGAGGGAGGGCATATCATCCTGACGTCCCGCAAGCCAGATTGGATATCCAGGCAGAAGGCCGTCGAAGTCGAGGTGTTCACCCGGGCTGAGAGCATCGACTTCCTCGGAAAACGGTCTCCGAACATGTCACCGGAAGCGATGGACCGGATCGCCGAGAAGATCGGTGATCTGCCGCTCGGGCTGGAGCAGGCCGCCAACTTCCAGAAGGCCACGGCGATGTCTCCAGACGAGTACCTCGCGTTGCATGACAAGCGCCTGAGTGACGCCCCTTCCTGCGGAAGGCTGTGTGAGTGCCCGTCGGCGACTGCCGTCACGGTCGCGTTGGCCATCGAGACCCTTGGTTGCAGGGATCAAGCGGCAGCAGAGTTGCTCGAACTCTTCGCCCACCTTGGCCCCGCCCCCGTCACGATCAGGCTGCTCCGGCAGGGGAGGACCGCCGATCTCTCCCCTTTGCTGTCTGGGACGTTGCGAAACCGGAACGAACTGCGCCGCGTCATCGATCTGCTGGCACGGTACGGGCTTGCCGAATTCGACGTTGAAAGGCAATGGATCCGGGTCCACCGGCTGGTGCAGACGGTGCTGAGGAGGGAACTCAGCGACGAGCGCAGTGTCCGGAGCCAGCGCAACGTCCGTCGCCTACTAGCGATGGCCGTCTCAGGAAAGCGCAATGGACAGATTGACCTACGCGGTCATGCTGAGCTGGGTCCTCATATCATGCCGGCCGACCTCATTCACTCCGACAGTGACCATGACCGGAGCGTCGCACTTCGTCATGCCGAATATTTACTTTCAGTCGGGGACAATGATGAATGTCGACGCTTCACCAAAGCGATGGTTGACACGTGGAAGACCCCATCGCGTGCGGCTGAAGACGGGCGAGAGCATGAACAGTTGCGTCTCGCCCGCAAATACCATGACGCCGCGCTGCGCAAGCTCATGGCCAGCGGCCAGGAAGTCAGCTCTCCCGCGATAGCAGGTCCACTCGAGGTCGTTGCCGAGGAATGCGCGCCAGCATCATCTGGTCCCGCGGAATCGCCAAAGGCTGGTGCCCGCACAACAGTCCCCGGGCAGCTGTATGGTGGCTGTCTTGGCAGGCCGCAGGTCTGCCAGCTTTTCGAAGCTATTCGAGACCCCTTTCGGCCAGATGAGGTCCGGGTTTGCGCGATCCGGAAAGATACGGAATACACCGACTCGACCCCGAACCATCTCAACGAGAAGATCCGGCGGTCGGCCGGCCCAGGGGATCTCGACGTCATTCACAGCCTCCGCATTGAGGCCAGCAACGCGCAGAGTTCGGTTGTCCTCGCATTGCGTTCGTGTGGCGTGGAGTTCACCGTTGCCGGAGACGACAGGGTCTGGGCCCGAGGAATGGTCGAGTGCATCCGGGAGCATCTGACCGACGCAGGGTGCCAGGCGAAGCCCGTGCGATCTGGCCGCTGGCATTTCGCAGGAGTCGGGACGGCCCTTTCCAGCGTGCTTGGCGCTGCGCTGCTCGGCACGGGTTTTGTGCAGATCGACGCTGCCTCGCTCTGCACGGTCGGGGTCCTCATCCTGTCGGCGTTCTTCGGGGGCTATTCCTGCGGGCGAGAGCGAGAACGTCGTGCCGAAACCAGGTTCTCGATCGCTGGGCCGGTCACATACTCCAACTGGTGGACCGAGATGAGCGTGCCCGGAAGGACCGGGATGGTCCTGTCGATCCTGTCGTTTGTCAGCGTGCTGGTGCGGCTGTTCGTCCTCGGGTGAGTCTCTGCGGCCCAGAAGGATACTCAGGCCGAAAGGCTGAAGTGATGCTGTCGAGGCGCGATGTGATCACGGCCGATGGCGAGTGGTGCCGGTGATGGTCTCTCCGTGGATCGTGAGCGACTTGACATAACGTTGCCGCGGTCTACCTCATCAGGCAGATCATGGCCGAATCACCCCGATGGTGTAGACCGGAG
>JAFGOK010000640.1 GCA_016926535.1 Micromonosporaceae bacterium
CACCCTTCCATGCTTCAAGCTGGAGCGACACGCGGACCTGCACCACTGATTTCTCGAAAGATCTACCCCTTGGAATAGGTCATCTAGCCCTGTTTCTGGCCACGCCTGAAGACGCGCCGCCGGCAACCCGTTGGAGGCGTCAGGCACTCGTACAGCCGGCTGATGATGGACAGGGGACCGCCCCGCAGGGACGTGCTGCCAGAAGGATGGCGAGCCCTGGCTCGACGACCAGGTGAGCCAGGTCGGGATGGGCGTTCGAGACTGGCGGACCATCCGCACCACAAGTGATCAAGATGCTCCGCCCTGGATGAAGCGACACCAGCGTCTGGACCAGGCAGGACGACGCCTCGCCGAGCGCTGACGGGGCCGCCCGGTCGCATCGTTGTGGTCGAACGAGGAGCTCTACCGCATCCCGGTCGTCAGACGGCTGACGCTCGGAGACACGGAAGCCGAGCTCGGCGTCGCTGCCAACGCCGAGCACCGCCCGAAGCGCATCCCGATAGTGCTGCCGAGGCCAGCGATACTCCCCCAACTCGTACTTGCCGATATGGTTGGCGTTCATCTCGAACACCTTCCCGGTCTGCTCAAACAGCCAGGCATTGACCGCCTCGGCCAGCTCTTTCCTGCTCAGGGGATGCTCGGTCCCGGCCGGAGACGACACCCGCAACCGTGCCTTCCGCAAGAGATCATTCCGCGCAGGACGCGATCGAACCCGATGATCCCCTCCCACGGTCATGCCCCCGATTCGAATCCGGGCTCAGACCCGGATTCGGGCTGAGCGCCCAGTCTGCCAGGAACGGGCCGCAGCCCCGCCAGCAGCACGTAGTCCTGCCGCCGCGCGCCCACCCCGCCGCTCTGATTGACCTCATGCCCGTCGATCCGGGCCCACCCATCCACATGAGTCAGGATCCGGTCCAACCGCACCAGCACGGGACCAGTCGCCTCCGGCGAGGCACTCCGCCCAAGCAGTACCACGTCCCCAGGACGAACCTCGCCACTCACCTTTCAGCCGCCTTCCGCGCCTCGGCCGCGTCTGGGCACCGCGTCCACCGCAACCCACACGAGCAGCGCACCAGCAACGGCAGCCGGCTCAGCCACCGCCGCGACATCAGCGGTCGATGTGCCACACGCTGTGCCCTGGTCCGATCGTCCATGCCATTCCCCTCTCACAATGTGAGGTGACGTGGCTGCAGGAGTTGCCGGTCGCTGAGAGGACCACGCAGGCCACCGCCGCGTCACTAGGCGAGGTCGCCGTGCCTGCCGTTCGCCCTGGCGCAGCGACTGCCTCACTCGTACGCGAAACGCTACGGATTACAGAGGCCAGGACTATTCCTGGCGGTCATACGCGCTGAGTCCCAAGCGCTGCGCGAGCATGCGCAGGCTCTCCCGGTCATTCCTGGATCGCTGTCGACGCAGAATCGCCGACACCGTTTCTCCTGCATATGGCGTCAACCGGTAGATCTGCGGCGCCTCACGCTCAGCTCGGCTGAGCATCAACAAAGCGCCCCGGTCATCCCGCCCGGTGTGGGCCAAGGCCCGGCCATTCTCCAGCCAGTAGGCACAGCGCCGATCGGCCGGTGCGTCCTCGGCTGGTTGCCATCCAGTTCCGATCTCCAACACCCGATCGGGCTCAGCGAGTTCATTTGCGATGGTCATCTGCCAGAGCTTCACATTGGCGGGACCGAAGTACTGGTTGTTCCAGCCGACTCCGATGGGTTCTCCGAGGGTCGCAGCCTCGCGTTCAGCCTCACCCAAGCAGGCAGAAGCATCGTCGATCCGCAGCGCAACCGCGCTGCACAGAGCCGCCTGTAGGTGAAGCTGCCCGTATGCCTGCCGGACTGCTGGATCCGAGGCGTGCGGCTGAACCTCGTCGGCGATCCCAATGGCATGTCTGGCCGCAAGTGCATAGGTTTCCAACGGCATCGAACGGATCCACTGGTGTCGGGCATAGGCGATCCATGCCCACCATTGCCGTCCGCGAGCCAGGGACAGCATCAGCTCTGCAGCATCCCTGCTCAAGCTCTGCTGGCCGAGGTGCCGCAGCACCAGGGCGGTGACCCCAGTCGTCTCGACCAGGTGTGGGCTGTCATAGGCCGCCAGGTCCAACAGCAGGTCGGGCAGGATTGGGGCGATCGCGGCGACGCTGCCAGCCGCACGCAATGCTGTGACCTGGTCAACTGTGGCCATGACCGCAGCGAGTCCGCGGTTTGGCTGACGTCGTTCTCCTAGAGACAAACCGATGAGAGATGCCTCGAGCGCTGGCAGTGCCGCATGGGCGTCAACGATCAGGGGATCTGTCGACTCCTCGCCGATGAGATCAGCGACGCTGACCTGCAGTGCCTTGGCGATGGCGACGAGCGTAGACCTTCGGTCGATGTCCTTGGCACCCCGCTCCAGCTTCGAGATATAGCCCTGGCTGATCCCAGCAAGCCCAGCGAGGACTTCTTGCGACATACTGCGTCGCCTACGCCAACGACGGATGTGTATGCCGGTGTGGTCGGTCATGACGCGGTATACCCCCAGGGGATAGCTGGGTGGCGGGCTCGGCGTCTATCCCACGTCAGCCCGCCGTGATACCGACGATACTGGGCCGCGGGGGTATGTCGGCAAAGCAGGCACAACCGCCAACCCCGGCGCGCGACTCATGGTCGACGGCAGTTGACATAACGTTCTTCCGGTCTACACCATCAGGGTGATTCGGCCATGATCTGCCAGATGAGGTAGACCGCGACAACGTTATGTCAAGTCGCTCACGATCCACGGAGAAATCATCACCGGCACCACGCCATCGACCGTGATCACACCGCGCCTCGACAGCGTCGCTTCAGCCCTTCGGCCTGAGTACTGGTCCGCGAATGTGGCCTAGAGCAATGGTTGCGAACCAGATAACTGATCATGCGGGGCTGGGACAGGGCGGGGGCGGGGCGGGAGTCGCACTGGGGCGGGGGCGGGGGTCCCCAGTGCACCCATCTACGAACACCCGCGAGCTGTCGGCCGAGGCTCCGCCCTGTGCCCGGTCGACGGCTCGCTGGGGTGACAACTCCGCCCGCTGGGGGCGGGACGTCGGCACGACCCCGGCGACCTGCCACGGTACCGTCGGGGCCGCACCGCTACTCCATCACGGTCGGCCCGTATCCGGTCAAGTTGAGCTCTTCGGAGCAGGGATGGCGTGGCCGTATCGGAGCGGACCAGGGTGCCCCCCGAGCGACCGCCCGACGGGGCGAGCCGCCCGACGGGATGATCGCTGCTCATCCCCCCCGAGGAGCCGCTGGTACACCCGAAGGTAGTCATCGACCATCCGATCAGCCGAAAAACGGGCGAGGGCTGTCCGGCGCACCTCGGCCCGATCGAGGCTGAGCGCTGCCGGTACTGCCGAGACCGCGGCCTCCGCATCCTGGGCCAGGAACCCGGTCACGCCGTGGTCGATCACCTCGGGCATAGATCCCTTGGGATAGGCGATCACCGGCGTTCCGCAGGCCATCGCCTCGACCACGGACAGCCCGAATGGCTCCGCGAACCCGATGGGGTGCAGCAGAGCTGCGGCGGACCCGAGAATCCGCGCCCGGTCGCCCGGACCGACGTTCCCCAGGTAGCGCACGGTCTCACCGTCGATCTTGGGGGCGACGTGCTCGGCGTAGTACTGCTCGTCGTGGACTGGCCCGCAGATGAGCAATGTGCGGCCGACCCGGCGCGCGATCTCAATCGCCTCGGCCGTGCCCTTGTCTGGATGGATCCTGCCGAAGGCGACAAGGTCATCGGTTGGCCGAGGCGTGAACGGGAACTGGGCGACGTCGATCCCGTGGTACACCGTCGCGACATAGTCCAGGCCAGGGCCCCGGTCGGCGTCAGAGATCGAGACGTAAGCCGATCGAGCGCGCTGGTAGGCGGGCAGGATGGTCGGGCTGCAGAACCCGTGCACAGTGGTCAGCATGGGAGCCCTGCAGAACTCGCTCATGGCCAGCGGCAGCCAGTCCAGGTTGTTGTGCACCAAGTCGAACTCGCCGCTGCGGCGCAGGCAGTTGGCGACATGGATCGCCTCCCAGATCCGGCCGTTGAGGCTGGGATCCTCGTTGTACGGGTGCTCGACGACGCCTTCGAGGTGTGCGTTTGTCTCGGAATCGAGCGTCGCGAACAGGGTGACGTCGATCCCTCGCTCGACCATCCCCTCTGCGAGCAGGGAGACGATCTGTTCCCACGGTCCGTAAGCCCTCGGCGGCGTTCTCCAGGCGATCGGGCCAAGCAATGCGATCTTCATGGCTTCACCTCTTCCTGGCCACGGTATCGGATCTTCCGCCATACCATTGGATATACCGGATATCACGGCATGCCATCGTGCCAGGCAGCCGCCTCCCGGGTGGCGCCCGGAGCGCCGGGCGGGCAGCATAGCGGTCGTGTCAGTGCAGGCCCAGCTCACCATCGCCGTGCAGAACGCCGCAGCGCTCTCTGCCCAGGGTGATCACGCATCCGCCATCGAGGCCCTGGATCTCGCGCTCGACGCAGCGATCATGATGCTCGGCGACGACCATCCCGAGGTGCTCCTGGCGACCCGAGCGCTCGCAGCGCTCAACCTGGCCAGCGGCGAACCGCTGGAGGCGCGCAGGCTGCTGGAGGAGGCCCTGATGGCCGGCCAGCACCGGCTGGGGGACGCTGACCCCGTCATGCTGGGCATCACCTACGACCTCGCGCGGGTTTCCGACAACCTCGGCAACCGGCATGAGGCGAGACGCAACTACCGGCGACTCGCCCTCCACGGCCCGGCTGCTCTCGGCCCCACCCACGACTATGTCGTCGCCGCGACGGCCTACCTCAGCGGCGAGGTCCAGCCGCCAGTCAGTGCCCCGCCACAGGGCCAGCCGGTCAGTGCCCCGCCACAGGGCCAGC
>JAFGOK010000641.1 GCA_016926535.1 Micromonosporaceae bacterium
GTCATGATCCCTGCGGGGATCCAGAAGATGCCAGCGCCAAGAATGGTCGCAATGATCCCCCCGGCCAGCGGGAGGACGGTCAGGATGACCACCAGTGGGACAAACCACCGATCCCGCCTTGCCGTGAAGCGAAACACCATGCCGATCTGCTTGAGTCGTCCCCAGAAGGAAACCTTCTCCGGCGCCTGCTCCTTTGCCATGGGCGAGAGTGTAATGCGGCAGCTCTCACCCCGCCGACGCGGACGCGGACGCAGCGGCGGACGCGGAGGCAGCCAGGCGGTACAGCTGCCCGGCGCGGTACGAGGACCGGACCAGCGGGCCACTCATGACCCCGGTGAAGCCGATGCCCTCGGCCTGCTCGCGCAGGGCGCGGAACTCCTCGGGCCTGACCCACCGCTCGACCGGATGGTGGCGGGGGGACGGGCGCAGGTACTGGGTAATGGTCAACAGATCGCACCCGGCGAGACGCAGGTCATGCATGGTCTGCGTGATTTCCCGAGGCTTTTCGCCGAGACCGAGGATCAGGTTGGACTTGGTGATGAGCCCAGCCTGGTTCGCGGCGGTGAGAACGCTGAGCGAGCGTTCGTAGGTGAACCCGGGACGGATCTGCCGGAACAGGCTCGGCACTGTTTCGACATTGTGGGCGAGGACCTGTGGGCCGGCGTCGAATACGTCGGCCAGCAGCCGTGGGTCGCCGTTGAAATCGGGGATCAGGAGCTCGACGCCGCAGCCGGGCACGAGGTGATGAATCTGGCGAACCGTCTCGGCGTACAGCCAGGCTCCGGAATCTGGAAGGTCGTCCCTGGTCACTCCGGTGACCGTGGCATAGCGAAGGCCCATCGTCCGGACCGACTCCGCAACCCGGCGGGGCTCGTCCGCGTCGAATTCCATAGGGCGGCCGGTCTCGATCTGGCAAAAGTCACATCGACGAGTGCATTGATCGCCGCCAATAAGAAACGTTGCTTCTTGGTGCTCCCAGCATTCATAGATATTGGGGCATCCGGCAGCTTGGCAGACAGTGTGAAGACCTTCACGTTGCACGAGGCTGTGGATGCGCGTGTACTCGTGTCCCAGCGTGGCCTTGACTTTGATCCAGGGCGGTTTGCGCTCGATCGGGGTCTCGGCGTTACGGGCCTCGATGCGCAGCAGGCGGCGGCCTTCTCCAGCGGCGGAGGTCATTGGGGAAGAGTACGTCGGATAACGCGGTGGTCGCCCGGAAAGGCGACGAGACTCACGTCGACGAGATGAGGCTCACGCTTTGGCCGGCTCTTCGCGCAGCAGGCCCCCGAGATGGTGCTCCACCACGGGAAGCGCCTCGGTGACGGTGACCCGTCGCCCCAGCTCTGCGGAGAGGGAGGTGACGCCGGCGTCGCTGATGCCGCACGGCACGATTCGGTCGTAGGCCGCAAGATCACAGTCGCAGTTGAGGGCAAAGCCATGCAGGGTCACCCCCCGGGCGACCCGGACACCAATTGCCGCGATCTTGCGGGAGGGGCCGCGGTCGTCCTCGGGTCGCCACACTCCGCTGCGGCCGTCGATACGGGCGGTCTCCAGCCCGAACTCGGCACAGACCTCGATGAGGGTCTGCTCCACCCGCCGCACGTACGCGACGACGTCGATGGGATCGGGCAGTCGCAGGATGGGGTATCCCACCAGCTGGCCAGGGCCGTGCCAGGTGATCCGCCCGCCCCGATCCACCTCGATGACCGGCGTGCCGTCAACTGGGCGGTCGGTCCACGATGTGCGCTTTCCAGCGGTGTACACCGAGGGGTGCTCGAGAAGCAGCACGGTTGCCTCCCCGTCGCCGGAGACGACGGCTTGGTGGATGCGGTCCTGCTCGTGCCTGGCCACCTGGTAGTCAACGGTTCCGGCGCGGATGATGGTCAGCCGTTGGGTATGGCCGGCGGGATTCACACCGCCAGCCTAGCTCGCGCCGATCAGCTCTGGCTGGTCAGCTTGGGTCGCCGTGCTTGGGTCGCCGTGCTTGGGGACGCGTAGCTCAGGGACGCGCGGAGCATCCCAGCGGGGCAAGCGAGGAGGATCGAAGGGTCCTGGGAGCCGGATGGACCCGCAGCCGGTGGCGGCCGGCCAGCGCCAGCGTCCCGCCAATGGCGGGACCGGACCCGATGAACTCGGCCGGAAAGACCAGGCCGATCCGCCTGCCGGTTGCGATGGCCCTGGGCCATCGCCTGTGGCGGCACTCTGGGGACGACCGGCGGACGTCGATGCGGAACAGCGCGTCGCAGTGGGCATCGTGGACGTTGAGGTCTCCGCCGACCCGGTATGCCGTCAGCCCCGCGACGCGGGGGAGCGGCCCGTCCGGGCCGGCGACGGGAGAGAAGCCGATGTCGAGCAGCGCGGCCAGGAGCCTGCGCTCCTGCCTCTGGTCGCAGCGACCAACCCGCTGCACCGGACTGATGACGAGGGCGAACGGCGGGTCGGCCGTGTGGCCGCGCGGGTGGAGTGATGCCGGCAGTACGGGCTCTGGCATCACTGTTTTTACTGATTTATCCATCGTTGCTATGAAATTCAGTTCCACCCAAAAACTATCGGCACTATTCGGCTCACAGATGAGGCAATCGCTGTGGATCTTGATGATTCGCTGGGGTGGCCAGTGATTACTGAGAATTCGGGCACTGCTCAGGTGGTGCATAACGATCAGTGTTGGGCTGACTACTGATGAGGGGTGCTGAATAACCCTAACACGGTTTTTTTTCTGCTATGAGCAGAATGTCGGATTGCAGTGACGACTACGGAGAGCAAGCAACTCTTCTACTCCCAGTTAGTCGCTCCTGCTGCTCCAGGCTGTCGACAGAGTTGCCATACCGCGCGCTGCATACCCTTACCGATCCACCCCCTGGAGTGATGTGTGGTAGCCCACCGGAAATTTTTTCGCCGCTCGCTTGCTTCCGCGGTCGCCGTCCTGGGAACGGTGACCCTTCTCATTCTTGGGATCGGCAGTCCAGCCTCTGCGAGTCCCGCCCAGCTGGCTGCCTCCGGTTCCTCGATGAGCCAGAGCGCGACGCTCGCCAAGA
>JAFGOK010000125.1 GCA_016926535.1 Micromonosporaceae bacterium
CCGCCCATGAGCCGCCGGCGACTTCTCCAGGCTGCCGGTGCCGCGACCGTCGCGGCAGCCGCCGGTCCCGCCCTCGGGGACCCCGGCCGGGCCGAGGCCGCGGTACCCCCTGCCCGGTCGGATATCGGCGTCTCGGCGTACCCGTTCGACTTCGGCCAGGTGAAACTCACCTCCAGCCGATGGCTGGATAACCAGAACCGGACGCTGGCCTACCTGAAGTACGTCAACGTCGACCGGCTGCTGTACAACTTCCGCGCCAACCACAAGCTTTCCACCAGTGGCGCCACGGCCGCCGGCGGCTGGGATGCCCCGACCTTCCCGTTCCGCACCCACATGCAGGGGCACTTCCTCACCGCCTGGGCCCAGGCCTATGCCGTCACAGGCGACGTCACCTGCCGGGACAAGGCGACAACCATGGTCGCCGAACTCGCCAAGTGCCAGGCGAACAACGCCTCCGCCGGATTCTCCACCGGCTATCTGTGCGGCTTCCCCGAATCCGATTTCACCCGCCTCGAATCAGGCACCCTCAGCAACGGTAACGTCCCGTACTACGTCATCCACAAGACCATGGCCGGCCTGCTCGACGTCTGGCAGATCCTGGGCAGCACCCAGGCCCGCGATGTGCTCCTGGCGCTGGCCGGCTGGGTCGACACCCGCACCGGCAAGCTGAGCTCAAGCCAGATGCAGAGCGTGCTGGCCACCGAATTCGGCGGCATGAACGCCGTCCTCGCCGACCTCTACCAGCAGACCGGCACCTCGCGCTGGCTGACGGCGGCCCAGCGCTTTGACCACGCTGCGGTGTTCAACCCGCTGGCAGCCAACTCCGACCAGCTGAGCGGGCTCCACGCCAACACCCAGGTACCGAAGTGGATCGGCGCGGCCCGCGAGTACAAGGCGACCGGCACCAGCCGGTACCGCGACATCGCGGTCAATGCCTGGGCCATGACCGTCAACCACCACAGCTACGCCATCGGCGGCAACAGCCAGGCAGAGCACTTCCGCGCCCCCGACGCGATCGCCGCGTACCTCACCACTGACACCTGCGAGCAGTGCAACACCTACAACATGCTCAAGCTGACCCGCGAGCTGTGGCTGATGGACCCGGCCAACGCCAGCTATTTCGACTTCTACGAGCTTGCCCTGCTCAACCACCTCATCGGCGCGCAGAACCCGGCCGACAGCCACGGGCACATCACCTACTTCACCCCGCTCAAGCCTGGCAGCCGCAGAGGCGTCGGCCCAGCATGGGGCGGCGGCACCTGGAGCACCGACTACGACTCGTTCTGGTGCTGCCAGGGCACCGGGATCGAGACCAACACGAAGCTGATGGACTCGATCTACTTCCACAACGGCACGACCCTGTTCGTGAACCTGTTCCTGCCGTCGGTGCTCACCTGGTCCCAGCGCGGGATCACCGTCACCCAGACAACGTCCTACCCGATCAGCGACACCACCACCCTGACGGTGACCGGTGAGGTCAGCGGCTCCTGGTCCATGCGCATCCGCATTCCCAACTGGACGACCGGCGCAACGATCAGCGTCAACGGGGTCGCGCAGAGCATCACCACGACCCCCGGCAGCTACGCCACCCTCACCCGTTCCTGGACCTCCGGCGACACCGTCACCGTTCGGCTGCCCATGCGCGTCGTCGTGCGGGCCTCCAACGACAACACCAGCGTTTCCGCGGTCACCTACGGGCCGGTCGTGCTGTGCGGCAACTACGGCAGTACCGCGCTCAACGCGCTGCCAGCCCTGACCACCTCATCGATCACGCGGACCAGCACCAACTCCCTGGCGTTCACGGCCACTGCCAGCGGATCGGCGGTCAACCTCGGCCCGTTCTACGACGCCCAGGGATACAACTACACCGTCTACTGGGCCACCGGCCCGTCGGCGGTCACGGGTGATGCCGGGTACAGGCTGGTCAACGCCGCCAGCGGGCTCGTCCTCGGGATCCAGGACATGTCGACGGCAGACGGCGGCCTCGCGGTGCAGTGGCACGACTCCGGCACGGCCGACCACGACTGGGATATCGTCGCCGACGGTTCCGCGGTGCGGTTCCGCAACCGGAACAGCGGCAAGGTCCTCGGCGTCAACAATATGTCCACTGCGGACAATGCCAGCGTCCTGCAATGGTCGGACAACGGCACCGCCGACCATCGCTGGACGATCGTCGACCTGGGCGACGGGACCCACCAGATCCGCAATGTCAACAGCGGCAAGCTGCTCGCCGTCCAGAATGCCTCCACCGCAGCCGGGGCACAGATCGTGCAGGACTCCGACAACGGCACAGCCGACAATTCGTGGCGATTTGTCCCTACTGGCACCTGGAGGATCCAAAATCTGGCCAGTGGCCTGATTCTCGGCGTGCAGGACATGTCGACCGTTGACGGCGGGCTGGTGATCCAGTGGGGCGACACTGGGACTGCGGACCACCTCTGGTCCGCGATTGTCGACACCGGCGGCTACCTGCGGCTCCGCAACTCCAACAGCGGCAAGGTGCTCGGCGTGGAGAACGCCAGCACCGCCAGCGGCGCCCGGGTGCTTCAGTGGTCTGACAGCGGAACCGCCGACCATCGCTGGCGGCTGCGCTACGGCACGAGCGGGTATTTCAGGATCCAGTGCGCCAGTGGTGGCAAGGTCCTCGGCGTCTCCGGAGCCTCCACCTCCCAGGGTGCCCAGATCGTGACCGCCGACGACAGCGGCACCAGCGACCATCTATGGAGATTCGTCTAGGGAGCCTCTGGTAGATCTCGCCGCAGGCGCCAGGAACAGGCGCCAACTGCTGGCCAACAGGCTAGGGAAAGGTGCCGGACTCACGATCTGGATCGTCCAGGTAAGCCATCCACGGCTCTTTCGGCAGGTTCGCCTTGGCTGGCCGCGGTGATCGTCCTGCTCGTCTGGACGGTCCAGAGGCATCAGACTCTCCGGCGGCATCAGACTCTCCGGAGATACCGGACTCCCCCGCCACTGGATGCGGACCGGTCTCCGCCAGCTGGGATGGTCGCAGCGCGGAGGCGTGCGCGATAGCCGCCGCGATGGCGGTGGTGATGGGTACCGCCGCGATGAGACCCAGTGTCCCCACAGCGCTCCGGACGAGTTCCTGGGAAATGTACTGGGTGGTCAGCAACTCGACGACGGGAGTCCCACTGAGGGCGAACAGCAGCATCAGGGGCATGGAGGCTCCGGCATATGCCAGCACGATGGTATTGATGACGGAACTGATGTGGGCCCGGCCGACCCGAGAGGCTCCCCGGTACAACTGGCGGAACCGGTAGGCCGGGTTGGCCTGGGCCAGCTCCGACACGGTCATGGACTGCGTGATGGTCACATCGTCGAGTACCCCCAACGAACCGATGACAATGCTGGCCATCAGTAGCCCGCGCATGTTGATCTGCGTGTTGGTGACCGTCAGGTACAGCGACGACTCGTCGGTGATCCCGGACAGGTGGATGGCCGCGGTCGCGACCGTGGCCATGATCGCAGTCAGGGTGAGGCTCACCAGGGTTCCAGCGACGGCAACGGTCGTGGTCAGCGTGAACCCGTGCGCGAGGTACAGCACGGTCAGCATGATCGCGGTCGATCCGACGATGGCGATCAGCATCGGCGACCGGCCGTCGAGGATGGCTGGCACGACGAACAGCAGCAGGATGGCGAAAGTGATGCCCAGCCCGATCAGCGAGGCCAAGCCGCGCCAGCGGCCGAACGCGACGACAGCCAGCGCGAAGATCACCCCAAGTCCCAGCAGTTCCAGCGAGCGACGATGATCGTTGATAGAGTACGGCTCCCCGCTGAAGCTGTCTTCCATGTAGAGCAGCGTGATGTGGTCACCGGGCTCGACGGTGATCGCCCCGGGACCTGACGGGATCCTGGTGGTGATCGTCTCGCCCGCGTCCGGCCCGTCGGTGAGCCGGACGGTCACGGTGCCGCAGCGGGTGGTCATGACATCATCCGGAACCACCGAACCGTCCTCCGCCGGGGGACACTCGGTCTGGTGTACGGCGACAACCTGCCCGGAAACCCGGGTCGAGCCCTCCTCCTCAGGCGTTTCCGCACTGGTGTCGCGCGGCCACAGGAGCACCATTCCCGTCACGGTCGCGATGGCGACCGGGACGAGGACAGCCCAGGCGAGACGGCGGGCACTCACCGCCAGCGCGAGACGGCGGGCACTCACCGCCAGCGCGAGACGGCGGCCGCTGACCGCCGCCGACCGCGGGCCCCCATCGTCTGGCCCAACCGGGGTGTTGTCTGTCATCGGATCTTTCCTTATCGCCTGCCCAGTGAACGATATATCGTTCATCACCCCACGCGAGTCGCCGGGCGGTCGGTGACAGATCATTCCCCCAGTGCGGTCAGTAGGCCCCTGATCTGCGAAGCACGGCCGCGAGTGTTCGCAACATGATCACCAAATCCATGGTCAGCGACCAGTTTTCCACATAGGACAAGTCAAGACGGATTGATTCCTCCCAGGATAGGTCGGATCGTCCGGATACCTGCCAGAGACCCGTGAGCCCTGGCTTGACGACCAGGCGTCGCCGCATGTCAGCAGGGTACTGAGCCACCTCTCGCTGCAACGGTGGCCGTGGTCCGACCAGCGACATATCTCCCGTCATCACGTTGAACAGCTGCGGCAGCTCGTCGAGTGACCAGCGTCGCAGCACCCGCCCGACTGGCGTGACCCGCGGATCATCCCGCATCTTGAACAGGGTTCCGTCCGTGTCATTGTGGTGCCGCAGGTCCGCGAGGCGGGCCTCCGCATCGACATACATCGTCCGGAACTTGTAAATCTGGAACGGGCGGCCGTCCTTGCCAATGCGTTGCTGCCGGAAGATGACCGGATCTCCCCATGCTGAGGAGAGCCGCACCGCAGCCACGATGGCAAGGAGAAGTGGAGCGATGGCCACCAGCATCAGCAGTGCGACGATTCGGTCGACCACCTCCTTGGCGATCCGGCGCACTCCCTTGAGGTATGCATGCTCGATGTGCAACAGGGGCATACCGTCCATGGGACGGATGGTCGTGCGATCTCCGGCCACGTCAACGAGGGAGCTCGCCACGATAAGGTCGATGTCGTCATGCTCGAGCTGCCAGGCCAGCCGTCGCAGAGCGGCACCATCGATCTCGGGGCAGGACAGCACGATCACCGTGTCCGCGCCCGCCTGAGCGACCGCTTCGGCGACCCGCTCGAAGTCGCCGTAGACGGTGGGCCGCGCCGGGTTGCATGAGCGGGCCGGGAACGGATCACGCGTTGCCCTTGGAAGGCACGCGCCGACCACGCCGAGACCGTGGTAGCTCTCCCTGCCCAGCCTGCCGGCCGTGGCCAGCACCGATTGCTCGTGGCCGACCAGGATGACCCGGTGGAGCCGTTCGCCCCGCCCCCACTGGCGGTGCAGGCGCTTGCGCAGGGCGTATCTGCCGAGCACCGCGCAGGCCGTCGCCAGTGGCACGGCCAGAACGAGATACCCGCGGGCAAGCCGGTAGTCGAGGGAGTACGACACGATGGCGAAGGCTGCGATGAGCGTCAGCCCTGATCGGACCACCCGGTCGTACTCGTCATGGCCGACGAACAGGCGCCGCAGCTCATAGGCCCGGTTCACGGCCAGAGCGCCCAGCCACGCAAAGGGCACACAACACGTCAGGAGCAGATAGTCCTCCCGGTAAGGACCTTCTGGTGCCCTGCCGAACCGCGCGCCCCACGCGGCGGACGCGGCAGCCAGGCCAATCAGGAGATCCAGAAGAACCAGGCGAATCATGTAGCGGGTCTGCCAGGCCGCCCTCTCCGACGTCAACGATGGAGCTGACGGATTCCTGGTTGACGAACGATCAAGAAGTGACGTTTGGTGGAGAATCGCACTCTTTCCAGCAAGGTCAACCACCTACCCATCGCCTCCGATCACCATTACCGACCCCCCTCTGGCCGAATCGTGGTCACCTCGAGGTCAAACACCAGAATGAGAGATCCCGCAGCTGTCTGGTGCCCCTATAGAAGGATTCACCAGATCACCTCACATGAGCAAGTCGGGTTTCTTTCAGAGACGGCTTCATCCGCTCGTGAAATGATCAGTACAGGTCGCCTCACCTATCCGACCCAACGCCATTACATCAATTCTCATCACTATCATCATTGACAATTGCACTGGCTGGAAGGCGGATAGACCCGATGCCGCTCGATCGATTTCATCGATGATATTTGAAAGCCATGAACAAGACCTTCCGATCGGGCCCGACGTGAGCATTTGTTTCACGTACCGAAGTCAAGCCACGATCAGGTGAATTTCCGCGGCGCTCCATATGGTGAATATCGAATGGCGTGTATCATCGTGATACCATTGCGTATTGCTTTTCGGCCATTTTTGCCATCTCGTCGCATTGTGATGTATCTGAAATCGGGCCCAGAACCACCGCATCGATCGCTGACGGATCTCCGTCGAGGAGGGTGTTGCATGGCAGTCGACCACTACCCAGTTGTGGCCAGGGCACGGCGACCGCTCGGTCTCTTCGCGGTCGCCGTGATCGGTATGGCGGCTGTCGCGGTGAGCGCCTGTACCAGCGCCGGCCGGCACGACCCTGCCCAGGAAGCCTCGGGGCAGGGGTCATCCGGGTCGCCCATCCCGTCACGGCCCAGCACCGGGGGTCCAGCCGCGTCCCAGTCGGCCGCAGCAGCCCACCAGCACAACTGCGGATCGCGACTGTCCGAGTGTGGTTTCCCCGATGCGACCACCACCGGCGTACCAGCGGGCACTCCCCTGACGGTGGTCGTGGGTAACGTGACCGTGACGACCGCCGGTGCTGTCATCGACGGTCAGGACATCCAGGGATGCGTTGCCGTGGAGGCTCCGAATGTCACGATTCGGCGATCGAAAATCACCTGCCGCGAGTTCTGGGCGGTGAGAAGCTTCGCGGACACCTACACCGGGGGCGGACTCCTCCTCGAAGACGTCGAGATCGACTGCGGAAAGTCCAACAGCACGGCCGTCGGCTCATACGGTTTCGTGGCCCGCCGCGTCAATGTTCACGACTGCGAGAACGGCTTTGATATCGGCAATACCGCCACGGTCGTCGACTCCTATATTCACAGCCCCTTCGAGGGGGTCGACGGGCACACGGACGGGATTCAGCTGTCCGGCGGGGCACACATCACCATCAGTCACAACACTATTCTGAACCCCGGGGGAACCTCCGCCATCATTAGTCATCCGGCGAACAACTCCGACGTCGTGATATCCAACAACCTGCTCGCTGGTGGCGCCTATACACTGTACTGCCCCGAGGAGACGAGCGAACGATTTCGAGTATTCGACAACCGTTTCGGAACAACGTATTCCAAGACCTCGGGCGTCTTCGGTCCGTGGGTCTACTGCGATAAGGTCGCCGAATCCCAAGGTAATGTCTGGGACAGCACGCTGGATCCGCTCTAGGCAGTTCCATTCCA
>JAFGOK010000642.1 GCA_016926535.1 Micromonosporaceae bacterium
CTGGTGGGCTTCAGCGGGCGCTCAACCGGGTCGCGCTGACGGAGGACACCCGGACCCACATCAGCTATGGGGAGACCGCTGCGCTGGTCAGTCTTGCGGGCGACGACTGGTCGGAGACCAAGGGGTTCGCGGAGTTGCGGACCATGGGGGCCGACCAGATCGGTCCGTACGCGATGCAGGCAGCTGAGGACATCGGAATCGCCCTGGCAAAGGCTGACTACGCCATCAGCGCCGGGTCCGGCGCGAAGAGCATCGGTGTCATCAGCGGTGGACAGCAGCGCGACAAGGTGATAGGAGGGTTGACCAGGCGCGGCTGGACACAGCAGGCCGCAGATGTGCTGGCGGCTCCGGAGTCCGTCGCCGAGACCGCCGCCGTCAGGCAGTACGTCCAGATGCTCGGCCGGGTCAAGATCGACGACGGTGACATCATGTACGGCCCGAGCGGCACCGACCTCCTGGCCATGGGCGATCCTTCAGGGAAGGCCCTCTTGGACGACGCGAGGATCGCGGCCCTGGCCGACTGCCTGGGGGACGTGGTCGCGGCCGAGATCGAGGCGGTGAGTGGCCCGAATGGTCGGTCGGCCATCGCTATCGGGGTGCGGCGACCCAAGAACAACAGTGCGACGCCGAACTCGATTATCTGTACCGCGTGGTCTGGAAGTTCCGAATCCAGCCGCTATGCCTCGCTGGCTTCCGCAGCACTCAATAGCGGCAAGGCAACCACTGGCCAGGCATATTCCGAAGTGCTGCGCGGAGCCGTGGTTGAGCCGAAGGGCGGTCGGGACAACATCGTCAGCCTGCATGGAGACACGCCGGACGGCCCTCTGGTGGCCTTCCAGTTGTACGCGCGAGGGGACGTTCCTGGACTGACCAGTTGACCGGTTCCTCAGCGCGGTACTGTGATCGACCATGAGCGACCCGTACGGGCAGTACCCAGCGAACGGCGACCCGTTCGGCAACCAACCGCAGTATCCGCCAGCCCAGCCACCCCAGGAACCGTACCCGACGAGCACGCCGCCGGATTCGTATGGACCGCCAGCGGGGTACCCAACCTATCCACCGGCGGGACAGCCCTACTCCGTCCCCCCTGCCTCCAGCCCGCCTGCTTCTGGGCCACCGGTCTCTGGTTACCCGCCCGCTTCCGGGCCGCCGGTCTCCGGTTACCCGGCCGGTCCTGGTTATCCCCCGGCGGGCGGAGGCTACGGCAGCGCCGCTGGATATCCTCCGGCACCTCCGGCAGCAGGCTATCCGGCGGCAGGCGTCGGGTGGGGAGGTATGGGCGTCGACCCGATGACGGGAATGGCGCTCTCAGACAAGTCCAGGGTGACGGCTGGCCTGCTCCAGCTGTTTCTTGGGGGATTCGGCGTCGGCCGGTTCTACACCGGGCACATCGGCATGGCGATCGGGCAGATCGCCGCTGGCTGGGGCGTCTTTTTCTTGATGATCTGTCTCGGTTTCCTGCTCGTCGTCCCTTGGCTGATCTGCTGGGTCGGCTTCATCTGGCCGATGGTTGACGGCATCATCCTGCTCACCAAGGGTGGGACCGATGCCGAAGGGCGAATGCTGCGTGGCTGAGTGAACGTTGGCTCGGGCGGGGTGGGTATCAGTCCATCCCGCCATAAGATCAACATTACTTTGAGTGGTCACCTTATTGCGTATGGGTAATGTCTTGACCTGTTCTTGAATGACCCCTGATCCTCCAATGAGTTTGAAGACGTTCGATGTTATCTGTTGTCATCCGGTAGCGCGAAGGATGCAACATCCCGCCTGACGCAACGAACCGGATCGTTGGGAGAAGCTAGTCGCAGCCAAGAAACCGGCTGGCAACCTGATATTCCCGGAGGCGGCTGAGGCAACGATGGTGAAAGCACAAGTTGAAGGTCAACGCGATCGAGGCGCAGTGGGTGTCATCGTCGCTATTCTCTGCGGTCTCGGGGTCGTTCTCCCCGCGGCGGCCCTCGTAGTGGACGTTGGGGCCATCTATGTTGAGAGCGAAGAGCTCACCAGCGGTGCGGATGCTGCGGCGATGGTGGTCGCAAAGGACTGCCTGGCCGGCAATTGCACGGCGGACCAGCTCACGGCTCAATTGGCGAAAGCCGAGTCGAACGCCGGGGCAAATGCCAAGGACGGCCGCACCTCGGTGACAGAGCTGTGCGGAAATTGGGGTGACCTGCCGGCATGCACGACCCCCGCTAAGACCAATCTCAGCGTTTGCGTTGGTGATCCGCCGACCGGCGAGTACGTCGAGGTCAGGGTCAGGACCGAGACGGAGGATGGCGGGACACTGCTGCCCCCGGTCTTCGCCCGGACCTTTGTCGGCAATGAGACGTACGACGGTGTCTCCGTTGGCGGATGTGCCCGGGTCGCCGCGAACGACGTCGGGGTGACCGCAGACGAGGCGACGTACACGCACACGTTCAACCCGACGGATTCAGGGAAGGCCACCGCGACCATCACGGCCGACCGTCCCCTGATCCCAGGTGAGGAGCAGGCGTTCAGTCTGGTCTCCTACACGGCGCCGGCCTCGACCTTCGAGACCCCGCAGTACGTGTACGACTACGAGACCAAGGTCATTGACTCGGACACCCGGACTCTGACTTTCGAGATCGATGTTCCAGCCTGCTACAACCAGGTCGACTTCGTTTTTGGCAGTGAGATCGTCAACCCGCTGACCTACATCGCGTATGGCTACAAGAAGGTCGGCGAGAAGGCAGAGCCGGGCAGCCGTTCCAAGGGTCCAGCCGCCTGGTACAACGGCGGCAACAAGAC
>JAFGOK010000643.1 GCA_016926535.1 Micromonosporaceae bacterium
GCACGGTCACTGACAGTCGCCCTCGCTCCGCGACAGCGGGATCCGCGCGAGTTGATCGTCCAGGTTGAACACCTCGTCGAGGACGACCATGGAGTTGTCCGGCCGTTGGGCAGGGCGACGAAGAACGGCGCCCAGGCCATCTGGGCGAAGGAAGAGCGAGTAATCGCACCATCCAGCGTCACGCAGCGCCTCCAGATATGACCCATCGGGTCCATCGTCAAGAGTGCCAGCATCACATCCTATAACTGTCAATGCCTTGACAACCGTCCTGTGTGGGCATATTTTCGCAGGTCAAGCGTATCGAATCGTTTCAAGAATCAGCGACCTGAACAGCCCCCGCCGGCCCGCAGAAGGGAATACGGCATGCGACCACGGATATCATGGAACGCCGTACGATTGGCCATCGTCACGCTGACGACCGCCTCCCTCATCCTCGGCGGCGCAGCCGCCTGCGGCGAGGAGGACGGCACGGTCAACCTCCGCTTCACCTGGTGGGGCAATGCCGACCGGGCGAAGCTCACAGAGCAGGTCATCGACCGCTTCGAGCAGCAGCACCCCGGGATCACGGTCGAGGGGACCTACGCCGAGTTCACCGCGTACTTCCAGAAGCTGACCACCGAGGTCGGCGGCGGCGGCGCGGCGGACATCCTCCAGATGGACTACCGGTATGTCAGGGAGTATGCCGATCGCAACGCCCTGGCGGAGTTCACCGGGAACGCCGCGGTCGACACCTCGAAGCTCAGCGACGCCCTGCTGGCCGGAGGCACCATCAACGGCAAGCTCTTCGCCCTCCCCCTCGGGCAGAACACCCAGGGCTTCACCTACGACCCCACGGTGTGGGCCTCCGCCGGCCTCACCGCGCCCGCCCTGGGCTGGACCTGGAACGACCTCGTCGCGGCCACGCAGAGGATCAGTGATATCACCAGCCGGCGCCCCTACGGCGTCGTCGACTTCGGACCGATCGAGGACTGGTTCGAGGTCTGGCTGCGCCAGCGGGCCAAGAGCCTCTACACCGAGGCCGGGCAACTGGGCTACACCGCCGACGACGTCACGGCCTGGTGGGAGCTGACCACCCGGCTGCGCACGTCGCAGGCTGCCACCGAGGCGGACCTGACGGTCAAGCTGGACGGTTCGCAGGCCAACGATCCGATGGCCAAGAAACTCGCAGCCTCCGGTTTCGGCTACGACAGCGGCATGACCCCGCAGACCTTCGAGATCTTCGGTCGCGAGATCGCGCTGGCCCCCTTCCCGAGCGACTCCGACGCCCTCGGGCAGTACGCCAAGCCCTCGATGCAGGTCTGCGTCTTCAAGCGCTCCAAGCATCCCAAGGAGGCCGCGCAGTTCATCGATTTCTTCCTCAACGACCCCGAGGCAGCGAAGATCCTGGCGCTGAGCCGGGGCATGCCGGTCAACAGCGACAACCGGGCAGCGGTCGGCCAGACCCTGACCGGCCCGCCCAAGGTCGCCTACGACTACGAGCAGCTGGTAGGGCCGAAGCTGACCGACGCCCCGCCACCCCCGCCCAAGGGAGCCGGCGCGGTCAAGACAGCATTCCAGCGGGTGTACGACGACGTCCTCTTCGACCGGGCGACTCCGCGGGAGGCGGCCGAGCGCCTCATCAAGGAAGCCCAGCAGGCCATCGCCGAGTAACCTCCGACGAACGGACCCGACATGCCCGATGAGCGGCCGCGCGTCGCCTACCTGTTCCTCTCCCCCTGGGTCGCCGGCGCGCTGCTGCTCACCGTCGGGCCGATGCTGGCGTCGCTCTACCTGTCCTTCACCGACTACGACCTGTTCACGACCCCGAAGTGGATCGGTCTGGAGAACTACCGCAGGCTGTTCACCTCAGACGACCGGTTCGTGAGTTCGGTGTGGGTGACCCTGCGGTACGTTCTGATCTCCACCCCGCTCAAGCTGGCGGCGGCCCTCGGGGTCGCGCTGCTGCTCAACCGGGCGAGCCGGGCGCAGGGGGTCTACCGGTCGGCCTTCTACGCCCCCTCTCTTCTGGGAACCTCCGTCGCCGTCGCCCTGGTCTGGCGGGTCATCTTCGACCGGGACGGCGTCGTCGAGCGGTCCTTCGACGCCGTCGGCCTCCACACCGGCGGCTGGACCACCAACCCTCGGCTCGCGCTGCTGGTCATCGTGCTGCTGGCCGTATGGCAGTTCGGCGCTCCGATGGTCATCTTCCTGGCGGGGCTCAAGCAGATCCCGCCAGAGCTGTATGACGCCTCCGCTGTGGACGGTGCCGGATGGTGGCGGACCTTCCGCTCGATCACGGTGCCGATGCTGTCCCCGGTCATCCTGTTCAACCTGGTGCTGGAGACCATCCACGCCTTCCAGTCCTTCACGCCAGCCTTCATCATCTCCAACGGGCGGGGTGGGCCGAGCGATTCGACCCTGT
Organism: Micromonosporaceae bacterium; assembly: GCA_016926535.1. Taxonomy (GTDB): domain Bacteria; phylum Actinomycetota; class Actinomycetes; order Mycobacteriales; family Micromonosporaceae; genus JABDRL01. Next base: position 2,402 of record JAFGOK010000643.1, read on the forward strand.
TCTACACGCTCTACCTCTACCAGCGGGGGTTCACGGAATTCCGGATGGGCTACGCGTCGGCCATGGCCTGGCTGCTCCTGCTCGTTCTGGCCGGCCTCACGGCCGTGGTCTTCCGTACCGCCCGCCTGTGGGTCTTCTACTCCGGACAGGAGCAGCGTTGAGACCGCCGACCATCCCCAGAATCCTGTGGCACGCGGGGTGCCTCGCCCTGATCGGAATCCTGCTGTACCCCGTGGCCTGGCTGGTCAGCATGTCCTTCAAGCCGGCGGAGGAGATCATCTCCAGCCTGAGCCTGCTGCCGGACCGCGTGATCTGGAGCAACTACCCGGAAGCCTTCGAGGGCGCGGCCGGGGTGAGCATCTGGACATTCTTCCTGAACTCTGTCCTGGTCGCCGCCGGGTGCGTCCTCGGGAACCTCGTGTCCTGCTCCATGGCGGCCTACGCCTTCGCGAAGCTGCGGTTCCGGCTGCGCGGGCCGCTGTTCGCATTCATGATCACGACCATCATGCTGCCGTACCACGTCATGCTGATCCCGCAGTACACGATCTTCCAGAAGCTCGGTCTGGTCGACTCGTTCGTCCCGCTGATCCTGCCGAAGTTCCTGGCGACCGACGCGTTCTTCATCTTCCTCATCGTGCAGTTCATGCGCGGGCTGCCCCGGGATCTCACCGACGCGGCCCGGATCGACGGGTGCGGACCGATCCGGGCGTTCCGCAGCGTCATCCTGCCCCTGTCCAAACCCGCCCTGGTCACGACCGCGATCTTCACGTTCATCTGGACCTGGAACGACTTCCTGATGCAGCTGATCTACCTGAACGACCCGGAGAAGTACACGCTGCCCCTGGCCCTGCGGCTGTATGTCGATCAAACGAGTGAGACGTCCTACGGGCCGATGTTCGCCATGTCGGTGCTGACCCTGCTGCCCATCGTGCTGTTCTTCGTCGCGTTCCAGCGGCTGCTGGTCGAGGGCGTCGCGACCTCTGGCCTCAACGGATGAGCGGGGTCGGGGACGGGGACGGTCGCGGGGGCGCAGCCGCCCCGCCGGGCGAGACCCTCGCGCTCTTCGCCGACTGCCTGCTCGTCGGTGCCATGACCGCCGTGACGGTCCTCGGGGTCGTCACGGCGCCGGCCGGCCTCGTCGCCGCCTGTGCCC
>JAFGOK010000644.1 GCA_016926535.1 Micromonosporaceae bacterium
AACTGGGCATCGTCGAAGACCGGCCCCAGAGCGTCACGCAGATGCGTGGCCCGGGTCCCCTTCGGACACGCCGCCCGCACCACCCGAACCGTCTCCGCCGGAATCTCCACCGACGCCCGCGCCCGCATCGACACTGACCCACCCCATCCGATCCTCACCACCGAGACCACGACCGGACCGGACTCTACTGCCAGAACACAGCAATACAACCAACCACAAACAAACAACTCAATGTGATGCATTCGCGACAATCAGTTGGACACCAGAGTCAAATCAGGCCCGAGAAGTGCGGAACGTCAGTTTGGCAACCCTTTTCGGGGGTGGCTGATTCCTAGCTGGGTGCTCTGCGTGCTTCGGCGTTAACGAAGCCGTCACCAGGGGCAAGGTAGCTGCCAGTAGCTAAATGATAACATTCTGCAACTCTGTGGTGAATTGGAATCCGGGGTTGAGGAACAGCGGGGCAGTCAGCAACAGTGAGAATGATCATGGTGGCTGGTTGTCGCTCTGAGCAGGTGAAACGCGATGCCTCATTGGCCTACTGTTGTCACCCAGAGCAGGATTCGAGGGCGGCAGGACCGACGCTTCGCTTGCCGAGAACCGCTTTGGTTCGTGGCGTGACAGCCAGCAAAGCATAAGAAAAATGTCAAAACTACAGATCCTGAAGCATGATCGTTCTCACCGCTACTGGCTGCTCCGCCGTTCCTCAACCCCGGAACTCCTCACCCGGGGCGCGCCTGACGACCTCTCCGGGCTGGACGGGGCCCGAAGAAAGGCCCTGCGCCGCACACGCCTGGCGAAGGCACCCCCCGTCGACCGTCCATACTTCACCGCGAAGCGTCGGGCGGGGCCCTCCCCGCTCCGCCCCTGGGCCACAATCGCGCGGCACCCCTTGGAGGGGTGCCGCGCGATTGGTTCGCTGGCGGGGAACCCGGTGGCCAAGCGGGCCGACCGGATGATGGTCCCGCTGACGCCGACGGCCGCCGGCCAGAGCCTGGGGCAGGGACTATCCGGGGTGCCGCTCACCGGCGAGGAACACCAGGACTGCGCCAGCCACTGCGAAGACGATCGTCACCCCTCCTGCGATTTCCATCGCGGATACCGGGACGAGAGGGACGGTCAGCAGTCCGACTGCGGCCATGGTGATCAGGACGAGGCCGGCGTAGCCGAGCGCGGGACGCCGGCTGGCCGTCTGAATCCTGCGGGCCTGCGGGATCACCAAGTACTTCCCGAACAGCGACATGGTCGCGAGCGCGATTGCGATCTTCACCACCATAGTTGGCTCACCGCCTTCCCGGTCAGCTGTTTCGACAGTTGGAGTCGCTGTTGACGCCGACGCTGATGGCGTTGATCGGCGAGACCGCCCCGATGTAGTTGAACCGCACCGTGAAGCACTGCTTCTTTGCCTTGGCCCTGTTGATCGTCACCACGGTCGCCACCGAGTAGACGAAGACGTAGGCGGCGCACGCGGTGACAAACGCCCCATTGGGGATCTTGCCGCACATCATGCCGCCAGCGAGCATCCCGGCCGCGGCCCCACCGATGTTGGCGACGGACGGCTGGAGCACGTTCGCGGTGTACCAGCGGGAGAATGTCGCGTTGCAGGAGGTCCAGCCGCAGTTGTACTTCACGTCGGGATCCGCCACCACCGGGTACGTCGCCCCGCTGGTGTCGATGTGCTGGGTGACGGTGGCCCCGTCGACGGTGTACCAGGTGCGCAGGGCCCGCCCCGTGGCGTCCTTGGCCCACGGCGCCCCCACCCGACCGATGACGAACGCGTTGTCGGCCGCAACGATGTCCACCCCACCGTCATCCGGACTCAGCCGCAGCGAGTAGCCGGCCGGCAGCTCGAACGTGAACGGGTGGTCCGTCGGCGCGCCGCGCTCATGCAACGTCACCGCCGCCCGCACATTGCCCTCCACGAGCACCTGCACCGAGGTCGACACCTTCCGCCCCCGGTACACGATCGTGCCGTCGGCGGCCGTGGACGACGTGGTGCCCGCCACGTTGGGCAGCCGCATCCGCACGCTGCCGTTGTCCCCGGCGTCAAGCACCACCGGGCTGTCGCCGCTGCGCCCTACCGAGATCTGCTGGTCCGCCACGGTGGCGGTGAGGGCGTCCCGCGTCGACGCCAGCCGGGTCACAGCGCCCCGCCTGGTCACCGGCGGCCCTGCGCACCAGGTTTGCCGTCTGGTCGGCGCTTGCCGCCCTCGGCGCATCCGAGGCCAGCACCGGGCCGGCGATCACCACCGTTGCGGCGGCCACTGCCCCGCCCAGCGCTATGGCGAGTATCCTTGTCCGAGTCCTCACTCCGTCTTCCCTTTCGTCGGGATGTGGATTGAGCCAGGGGGCACAGGCGGCTACGGCGTGTCAGCACCGTGGCCGCCATCTTTATCGATCCCATGGCCAAAGTGGCCACACACTACATGAGCTGATCTCGGATGTCGTGCCCCTCGATGACCAGGCCACGGGGAGTGACGCCCCGGTCGCACGCCAACGCTGTTCCGTCCAAACGACCCGCACCCGCAACCTCGGGGTGGCCGCCGGGAACGTTCGCGGACACCGGGGTTGAGGAACAGCGGAGCAGCCAGTAGCAATGAGAATGATCATGATGGCTGGTTGTCGCTCTGAGCAGGTAAAACGCGATGCCTCATTGGCCTACTGTTGTCACCCAGAGTAGGATTCGAGGGCGGCAGTACCGACGCTTCGCTTGCCGAGAACCGCTTTGGTTCGTGGCGTGACAGCCAGCAAAGCATAAGAAAAAGGTCAAAACTACAGACCCTGAAGCATGATCGTTCTCACCGCTACTGGCTGCTCCGCCGTTCCTCAACCCCGGAAACGCTCCTGGCCGAAAGCGATGGCATCGCCGGACGCTGAACGGGGCGCGGCAGTGCACCCGGCAAAGTGCGATCTTGTTCCAGCAGTCTTCCGACTCTGCCGCAAAGTGGCTTGTCCGTATTTTGTGGGCGTGGTTACTGTCCGTGAACTCGGCGTGGATGGGTGTGCGTCGTCCTGGATAGGAATCGTGTGGGTGGGATTCTGTTTGGTCTTTCCTGACGTACCTGTGCTGGATGTCGTCAGTGCGGGTATGCGCGGGGGACGCGGATCTTCGGGGTGATCTCGTTGCGGAATGTCTGGATGCGGGTGTGGACGGTACCCATGCCCATGGTGTGTTCGAGGCGGTCCAGGTAGAGGCAGCGCTGGGGGCTGACCGGCCGTCAGGCGCCCAGGGTGTCCAGGTGGTCCGGCAGATGGACGAGGTTCTGGAAGCAGGTACCGGGCCAGGGTGTTGTCGGTTGGTCGCCGTCTGCCTGGCAGGTGATCTGGATCGGGGCGAGTCCGACGTGGTGGGCTCCTGCGAGTTCCCCGCCTGCGCCGTCGCCGACGAAGACACTGCCGGCGGCCGGCCTCCGCAGGGCGTCGAGGGCCGCCTGGTGGGTGGGCGCGGGGGTCTGGTTTCGCCACCCGATCTGGCACGAGAACACGACATGGTCGAACCAGGGAGCCAGGGCGGTGCCCGCCCACAGTAGCGGAGTCTCCGCGCTGGTGTTGGTGACCAGGGCCAACGGGAAGCCCCGGCTGCGCAGGAGGTCGAGGACCGGTATCGCGGTGACACCGCAGCGTTGACCGCGTCGCGCTCTGCGTCGCCGCCGGGAATCAGCGTGTCGAACAGGTCGAACAGGATCGCTGAACGCGACGATGCCCCCTCAGGGCAGGCGGCTGGGTGGCCAACCGCGAAGCCCGCCGAGGCTACCCGCTCGCAGCCTGGTGCCGGGTGTTCTGCGGTACCCGCGGATACCCCCGTCGCGGTCGCGGCTTCGGCGTGCGAGCACGGCGGACCGGACGACTTCGGCGGACCTCGCTGGTCTACCGCAGCCGGCGGGTCAACATGAGCGTGAGGTCGTCGTCGACCATCACCGTGGCCCCGGGAATCACGGTGACGCCTTGGTAGGCGGTGCCCTGCCCGTCGGGGAGGTAGCCTCGTCGCAGGTAGAGCAGGTGGGCCGGGGTGTATGCGGCGTAGAGGCCGACGCCGAGGCCTGCGGTGTCGCTGCGGGCGGCGATGGCCGTCTCGGCGGCGTCCATGAGCGCGGTGGCGATGCCCCGCCGCCGGAATGCCGGCAGGACGAGCAGGTCCTGGATCTCGGGGATGCCCTGGTCGCGGAAAGGCGCATAGGTGCTGGTCCAGCGGACGGTCACCTGTCCGGCGAAGGCGCCGTCGCAGCAGGCGATGAGCATCTGGCGTACCCCGGTGGTCTGCTCGTGCAGGTACTGCCGGTACCGGTCGACGGTCTTGCCCGGCCAGCGCAGCGGCGCGAACGCCTGCGGGATCGTCTCGGTGTCCTCCGGGATCATCGGACGGAGGTCGATGGCTGCCACAGCGCCCATGGTCGCGGGGCGCTCGACGCCGGCACCACCGGATTTCGCGATGACGCTGGCGAGCCCGGAGGCGGACGGACGACACCCCGCGCCCCGTCGGCCCCGGCAGGGGCTCACCAGCCGATCTCGATGCCGATCTGCGGTGCTGGCCGTTCCAGCGGCGGTTGGGTGCGGACCTGCGCCGGGATCCCGGCGACCGGGGGTTGCGCCGCTGCCTGCGTCGCCGGCCGGGGCTCCTGCGGTGCGGCAAGCATGCCCTGCCGGAGGAGTTCGGCGTGCAGGTGGCTGGCGTAGGCATCAGTGGTGAGCAGGCTGTCGGCGTCGCCGTGGCGCGGTCCGAGCCAGTCGCGGCCCAGCCGCTCGGCGACCCGTTCGGTGATGGATTCCCGTTCGTGGTCGGGCAACGCGAGGTAGGTGTCCACGGCCACCCGCAGTGTCGCCGGGTCAGCGGACGACTGCTCGGGGTGGCGGGCGGCGAGGACGGCGTTCGCGGCGTGCAGGTATGCCCGGTGTGCGGCCTGGTCGGAGGCGACGCAGCCGCCCAGGGGACCGGGTGGCGTTTGCCGGCGGTGTCGGGACGGACGTCGAACCCGACGCCGAGTGTCGCGGAAGCGAGATGCTCGACGACGGTGTTGTAGTGCTCGGAGGCCGCGACGGCGATCCGGTGCAGGGCACGCCCGTCGAGACTAGGCCACTTCCCATCACTGCCCCGGATCTTGTTGCTGACCGCGACGTGGGTGTGCAGGTTCGGGTCGCCGTCGCGGGAGTCGTAGTGGTCGAACCTGGCATACACGAGGCCGTGGGTGGCCAGCTGGGCCTGGCCGGTGTCGCCGGTTCTGGTGAACGCCGCATGCTCCTCCAACAGTGCCAATGCGCTGTCGCGGGCCCGCTCGTGGATGCCGCGCACCGCTTCCTGGACCCAGGGTCGCTCGTCGAGGGCCCAGAGTAGGACCAGGGATTTGACCGGGGTGAACACCAGGTCGTAGCCGGCGACCCCACCCCGGGCCCGTCGTGATTCATCGGCCCGAGCCTTGCCGATCTCCGTCTCGGTGGGTTCCCGCCCGGTCTCCCGCCCGATCACGTCCAGCCGTGCGGTCACCCGGGCCTCGAAGTCCTCCAGGGTCTTGTACTCGGGGAACCGCCGGCCGAGGGTGGCGTGCCGGATCGCCCGTCGGCTGAGGTCGTCGAACTGCTCGGCGCTCATCCCGGGGCGGATGTGCTGCCGCCGGTAGTTGTCCATGATCCGGTCGGGGGGTGCATGCCCTGCCCGAACAGGTGCCGCATCT
>JAFGOK010000126.1 GCA_016926535.1 Micromonosporaceae bacterium
CGGTCGGCATTGTGTTCGGCGAGGTTGGTCGAGTTGGCCATTGCCGATAGGGGTACGAGCGGCAGTGGAGATCAAATATTTCGAGCATTGTTGCCATACTAGGGAATCGGCGAGCCATCGAGTACCCGTCTCACGATGCGGTAGGAAAACGCTCTCTCGACCGGCTGCTGAGCGGCGATCCTTCCGGCGTGTCGGGGTTTCCATGGAATTTCAGTATTGGCCAGCTGATAGACCGAGAAAATTACGCTACTGCTCCTCCCCTTCGGATGGGGAATATGTCGGTCGGTTGTTTGACGGAAATGCCTCATATGCCCCAGTAAGACTCTGTGGGGTGTCACGGTGGTGGGCCGGCAGTCCCGCTCCCGGATACCGGGGGTGGTATCTTGCTGGCCGACTCGTGGTGCCGCTGGGCTGCCACCATTCATCACTGCTGTTCAGGGCCATGGTCCACGGTTGGGCGACCGGGGTGGGGGCCGTCGGGGCAGGGTGGTGGGATCTGGCTCCGGAGGGGGAGGCTGGGGGCCCGGGCCGCGAATATGGGCGCTTTGTGCCATCGGTGGTATAGTTCACCGTCTTTATGGAGAGATGTGGTTCCCGGCTCTGTTGCCGGTATTCTGCCTTCAATGCGAACTGTCAGCCGAAACGATGATCTTAGTGGTTCTTCGGGCGCCGTGTCGCGAGTGGACCGCGTCACTGACGGGCTCGGTCGTGGCGGGCTAATGTATGCTTGCCTCGCGTCAATGGGTTGAGCCCTTGGCGCTCAAGCCGCGCATTGTCGGCAATCGCTGAGTTGTTCATTCGTATTGTTCTGTTCCTGTCGTTGCACTTCGTTCGTTGTGTGAGTTACGCTGGACAAGGAGCAAACACTAGTGGAGCGTATTTGGAAGCCTCTTGTGCCGTGTCAAAGCGGATACAAGATGCTGGTCTGCATTGACAGCGAACTTGTCCGTCGTGGGCTCAGTGCCATGCTGAGCGCGCTCGACTTCGTGGGTGAGGTGCGTTCCTGCATTGTATCCACATTAGATTCCTCATCGAGCGTGTTCCCATTCGACGTGCTCATTGTGTCCTGTGAGGACCTTGTTGACTCGCGTGCCTATCTCGTGGCCGAGGACGCTGTGCGGCGGGGCGCCAAGATCCTGGTGTTGCTCGGCCGCCAGGTCGAGGAGAACCTGGATGCCGTCACCCAGTTGCCGGGTCACGGTTTCCTCACCCAGGAGGACCTCACCGAGGAGGCGTTGGGCCGGGCGCTCGGACGGATTCTCATTGGTGAGATTCCGATGCCGGCGGGGCTTGCACACAGGCTGCTGGCGCGGGCGCGCGACACCAGGGCGACCGCCCGGCCTGAGGGGGTCAGGCTCACTCCGCGGGAACGAGAGGCGCTGGAGCTCCTGGTCGAAGGGCTGAGTAACAAGCAGATGGCCCGGCGGATGCTCATCTCCCAGCACGGCGTCAAGCGCCTGGTTGCCAACGTCCTGGCCAAGTTGAACTGCTCCAACCGCACCATTGCCGCTGCGGTCGCCGTCAAGCAGGGACTGCTCGAAGAGACCGACGGCGCGGCGCGGGGGTGTGCTGTGGTCAGCCGCTTGTAGTGGCATGGGCCGTGTCATCGCGTCCGTGAGTCTGTCTCGGAAGCGTCCCCTCGCCGACGAGTTGCCACACCGCTGTGGTGGCGTCACGTTCCGTCAGCTGACCGATCCGGATCGGATCGTGCAGGCTTACGATCATTTTGAAGATCACGAGGCCGTGGATAGCCGGGCGAAGGTCCGGCCTGAAGCGGCCCTCGGCCATACCGGCGGCGATCGTGGCGACGAAGATCTGTGGCAGGCCTGCCATGAGGACCTGAAGCCGGGCCGCTGCGGCGGACGACAGCCCGGCCTGCTCGAGGGCCGCCCAGTAGAGCTGGTGCCGGCGTCCGGCGAAGTAGTGCAGCAGCGCCTCGATGCATCGGCGCAGTTGCAGCACCGGGTCCGGCTCCTGCGCGATGACGGACCGCAGCGCGGCCTGACATTCGTTGACCTCCCGCTCAGCGTGGGCGAGGAGGGCGTGTTCGACGTCCGGAAAGTACTTGTACAGGGTCGCTCTTCCGATTCGTGCCCGTTGGGCCAGAGCGGCCATGGACGCCTTGGCGATCCCGTCCTCCGCGACCATCTCGATGGCGGCATCAATGATGCGTTCCCGGTACAGCGCCTTGTGGATCTCAATATGGGTCTCGTGCGGGTCACTGCGGTCAGCTGCCACGGCTCCTCCAGGTGGCGCCATCGTCGGCGCATGCAAGACAGTATGTATTGACGCGAGACAGACTGTCTCGGAGACTGTAAGCGTATGTCCGCTCTGAGGAGAACAGTATGAATCAGAGACTGAGTGTCTCTTCCGACCCGGGTGGCCCGGGGCCAGACGCCTTCGCGATCCACGCGGTCGATCTGCGTCGCAGATTCGGCGAGCGGTGGGCCGTTGACGGCGTGAACCTCGCCGTCCCGTCCAGCCAGATCTACGGGTTTCTCGGCCCCAACGGCGCGGGCAAGTCCACCACCGTGCGGATGCTGTGCGGCCTGCTGATTCCGACCGGTGGTCGCGCGACGGTCCTGGGACACGACGTCGCCCGCGATCCGGGTGGCGTCCACCTGGCCATCGGCGCGGCGCTCCAGGCGACCGCCATCGACGACCGGCAGACCGGGCTGGAACACCTGCGGTTGCAGGGACGGCTCTACGGACTGCGGCGCGCCGAGACCGAGCGGCGGATCGCGGAGCTCCAGGACCTCATCGAGCTGGGCGAGGCCATCCAGCGACCGGCGGCGACCTACTCGGGTGGCATGAAACGGCGGCTCGACCTGGCCCTCGCCTTGATCCACAACCCGGACGTGCTGTTCCTCGACGAGCCGACCACCGGGCTTGATCCGGTCAGCCGGTTCAAGCTGTGGGACGAGGTACGCCGGATCAACCGCGAGCGGGGAACGACGGTGTTCCTGACGACGCAGTACCTGGAAGAGGCGGACGAACTCGCGGAGCGGGTCGGCATCATCGCGGACGGCCGGCTGGTCGCCGAGGGAACGCCGGACGAGTTGAAGCGGCGGATCGGCGCTGATGTCGTGATCGCCCGGGTCAGCGGCGACCCGGAGCGCGCCAGGCAGGTGCTGGACGGGATTCCAGAGGTCGAGCGGGTCGACGTGGATGCGACGGAGGTGACCGCGACCGTCGGAGATGGGCCGACCGCGATCACGCCGGTGGCGGTCGCGCTGGCCGCCGCAGAGATCTCCGTGGAGACCCTGACCCTGCGCCAGCCGACCCTGGATGACGTGTTTCTCGCCGTCACCGGGCACCGCCTGGCGACAGGGACGGCCGCGCAGCCAGACGCCGGAGCGTCCGAACTGGCCACCACTGGAAGGACGAGCCAATGACCACGACAGCTGAAAGCACATCGACGACAGTGGATCAGCGGGCCGCCGGGGTCGCGCCGAACCTCGCCCGGCGGGCAGGGTTCTTCCGCGACGTCGCCAGCATCGCCGCCCGCTCGTTGCGGCAGGCCAGGCGAGAGCCGGAGACGCTGTTCCCGCCCATCTTCGTTCCGGTGTTCTTCTTCATGATCCTGGTCGGCTCGCTGGAGGACACCTTCGGCCACACCGGACTCAACGACTTTCGCGCGTTCCAGCTCCCGGTGTCCGTCGTGCTCGCCGTCACCGGCCTGACCCGGGCGCCGTCGGTGGTCACCGACATCACCACCGGGTACTTCGAGCGACTGCTGCTGTCGCCGGTCAACCGGATGGCACTGCTGCTGGGCATGATGGTGGCCGACGCGGCCATCGTCGTGGCGCTCTGCGTTCCGGTGCTGGTGATGGGTGCGATCGTCGGCGTCGAGTTCGTCACCGGCTTCGTGGGGATCCTGGCCTTCGTGGTCTTCGCGACGGCTTGGTCCATCGCGTACGTCGGCATCCTCTACGCGGTGGCGCTGCGTTCCGCCAACCCGACCGTCACCTCGCAGACGTTCCTGCTGTACTTCCCGTTCGTCTTCCTGTCCACGACGATGGTGCCCCGCGAGGCCATGAAGGGGTGGCTGTCCACCGTGGCCGGGTTCAACCCGCTGACGTACGTGTACGCGGCCCTTCGCTCGTTGATCACTGAGGGCTGGTCTGGGCCGGACCTTCTCAAGGGCGTCGTTGCCATCGTGATCGTCGGGGCGTGCACGCACACGCTCGCCTATGCGGCTCTGCGGGGGCGGGTGTCGCGTTCCCGACCGTGACTGTTGCGCCGGAAGTCAGCTGGCCGTTTGGGGCGGCGTGCAGGGTTGGTGCGCCGCCCCCGCAGTGCCCGGGGTGACCGGCCATAGCCATCCGGCCACCCCTGCCCTGGCCGACATGGCACCCCGCTCGGGCATTATCACTGCTCTCTCACTTGAGGACGATCTCACTACGATTGCTCAGCCGTCGTCTGGGCGATGGAAGGTGGGGTCATCGTCATGGATACACGCACCTCCTGCCGCGTCGCGACCGTCGCGGACCTGCTGCGGTCCTGCGCGCAGCGGCAGCCGGACGGGCGGGCCTACACCTTCCTCGATCGGGACGGCCAGGTGCAGGACCAGTGCACCTTCGCGGAACTCGACCGGAGAGCCGCAGCGATCGCCGAGCGGATCCAGGCGGACTGCCCGCCCGACGGCCGGGTCCTCATCCTGCACCCGCCGTCCCTGGAGTACGTCGCGTCGTTCTTCGGGTGCATGTACGCCGGAACGGTCGCGGTCACGGCGTACCCACCGAACTTCACCAGGCGGCTGGACCGGCTGCGGGCGCTGATCCATGACTCCCGGCCGGCGCTGGCGATCACGACGGCCCGCATCGTCAGAGCGGCGAGGGCGCACTTCATCGAGGCCGCAGAACTTGGAGATATCGGCTGGCTGGACACGGCGACCGTGGCCGGGGACGGCTCGGGCTGGATTCCTCCGAGCGCGGATCCGGAGCGCCTGGCGTTCCTGCAGTACACCTCTGGAACGACCGGAACGCCGCGCGGCGTGATGGTGCGTCACGGCAACCTGGTGCACAACGCGCGGATCATCTACGACGCCGTGGGATACCGCCCGGACGACCGGATGGTCAGCTGGCTGCCGCCGTACCACGACATGGGGCTGATCGCCGGGCTGCTGATGCCCGTGTACGGCGGCTTCGAGACCGTGCTGATGGCACCGGCGACGTTCGCCCTCGACCCGTACCAGTGGCTGAGCGCCATCTCCCGTCACCGCGGGACAACGTCGTACGCGCCGAACTTCGCGTACGACCTGTGCGTTGACCGGATCGGCGAGCGCCAGCGGGCCGACCTCGATCTGTCGAGCTGGCGGGTGGCGGTCCTCGGCGCTGAGCCGACCCGCGCCGCGACGCTGCGGCGGTTCATCGGAGCGTTCGAGACCAGCGGTTTCTGCCCGGCGGCGCTCCGCTCCGGCTACGGCTTGGCCGAATCCACCCTGGCGGTCGCTGTGACCAGGGAGTTCCCCAGGGTCCTCGACGTCCAGGCGTCCGCCATCGAGCGGGGTGAGATCGTGGACGCGGTGCCGGCGGATCGCCGGGAGCTGGTCAGCACCGGTCTGAGTGTTGATGGTGATCAGCGCGTGCGGATTGTCGCGCCGGACACCGGCGAGGTCCTCGCGGACGGTGGAGTCGGTGAGGTGTGGCTGTCCGGACCCAGCGTCGCCGCTGGGTACTGGCAGCGGCCGGAGCAAACCGTGGCAACATTCGAGGCCCGAACGTCGACCGGGGACGGGCCGTACCTGAGGACCGGGGACCTGGGATTCCTCCGGGACGGCGAGCTGTACGTCACCGGCCGGATCAAAGACATGATCATCGTACGCGGGCGCAACCTCTACCCGCAGGACGTCGAGCAGTGCGCGCTGGCCAGCCATCCCGGGCTGCGAAGCGGCTTCGCAGCCGCCTGCGGGCTCGACCTCGACGGCGAGGAGCGCCTACTCGTCGTCGCGGAACTGCGGATGGACGGCGAGGACCCGGACGTCAGCGGGATCATCAAGGCCGTCCGGCAGGCGGTCGGCGCGGAGTTCGACGTCACCGTCCACGCTGTCGTCCTGGTCCGCTCTGGCACCCTGCCCCGCACCTCCAGTGGCAAGGTGCAGCGGCACGTCGCGCGCATCGAGTTCTCCTCCGGTGGCCTCGTCGAGGTCGCGCGCTGGGTCGAC
>JAFGOK010000645.1 GCA_016926535.1 Micromonosporaceae bacterium
GGCCACGACGGTCAGCGGCGTTGCCGCCGACATCACGAAGAACACGACCTGCGGCACGCCGAGCCGGTTGGCGGTAAGGGTATCGGCTACCGGGCTGAACGCTGGTGGTGCTGGTGCGGATGTTGCCATCGGTACTGCCTCCACAACGAGGGGGTTCGGACTTGTGCGATCGGGGGTGTGCTTGATGGGTTGAGAGCGGGTCGTTCAGGTTCGGTAGGACAGGACGGCATCTCCGACGGCGGCGGCCGTGATCGCCGTTAGTTCGCTGATCGGGACGGGAGCCGCAGCGCGCAGTCGCCGGCAGTGGTCGACCGCCTCCGGGGGCAGATCCCGCAGCAGAAAGGCGTCCAGGCCGGTCGCGGCGGTCAGGCACAGCAAGAACCCCTCCGACCAGTTCACCGACTCGCCCCGCCGCAGGATCGAGGTCAGATGGATCCAGGGACCGGCGGCCGTCAGCAGATCCGTGGGCACGTAGGTCACCGTCGACTGGCGCAGTAGGCGCCGCCCGGTCACCGGCCGCACGTGCCCGGCCCGCCACAACCGATCCGCAACGGAGGTGTACGCGCTGGCGCTCAGGAACCCCAACCAGACCCGGACCTCGGTGTGTTGGGGCTGCGCGAGTAGCTGATCGAGGGTGGCGTGAGCCAGCGCGTCACTCGGCGGCGTGCGCTGCCAGGGGAACAACTGCCCGTTCTGAACGATGATCTTCTGCTCTGCGAGCAACTCCCCGAGCAGCGCCGCCGCCAGGCCGAGGTCAGTGGCGCGCGGGTGCAGCAGGGGCTTCCCGGTCGTGTCATGGTGAGCGAGCCGGAAGAACTCGTCCGCCAACGCTGGCGCCATGGCTACGACCTCCCATCAGCCGTTGTCGGCGGGGCGAGACCGTCCCGAGGTGATCTGGCGGAGAGAGGTCCCGGGCCCGCCGCCGCGCCCTGGCTGGCAGCGACGGCGGGCGGGAAGTCTCGGGTCGTACTGCGGCACGTCGTGATGCAGTCAAGGGCGGACAAGGCTGGCGGGCACGGCCAAGCCGTACGGCAGGTCAAGCACCGTGGCCGACGGATGCTGAGGGGCGGCCAGCAGATACCCCACTCAATCCATGCGCGATCCGCTTGGTGGTCGTGCCAGAGCCGGTCCGCCTCGGCGGTACTCGATGGCGGCACGGCTGTGACCGGCGCCGTGGAGCCGCTACCGATCCCGCCCTGGGGCTCCGGGAGGTGCAGCATGGCGGGTGCCTTTCCGCTCGTGGTGGGACTGCCAGACGGAGGACGCGCTGCCGCTGGTCTTGCGGTACGCATCCAGACCTGTAACCGAACGTGACGATTCCAGCCGGCAGGTATCGGTCACAACTTCCATACGGTGCGCAAGCGATCGAATCCGTGGGCCAGCCTGACCTGCACGTTCGTGACGCCGGATAGCATTTGCCCAACAGGATGGGTAACCTGGGCGCCAGATAGCAGACATGACGAAACGGCCACCACGCCGCATTGGGCGGAGAGGGGGCGATGAACATCCCTGCGCGTCCACGAGTCAGCCCTCAAGTACGCGGACGAGAACTCGCGCGAGAGGGAACCCAGCTCTGGCAGGAACTCGGCTCGGTGAAACAGGCTGCCACCGAGTTGATGCACCGCCATCGGGACATCCCGAGCATCCAGGCATTCCGGTATGCCGCTGGGCTCTCCCAGGACCAGGCGGCGGCCCGCTACAACGAGGTCGCCGAGCATCTGACGACCTTGGGCGGGACCAGCATCAACGCCTGGGAGACCTGGGCACGAGGTCGAGGCTCCGGCTCACCCCCGCCGCTGTCCAGCCTGATGATTCTCGCGACCGCCTACGGGCGCGGCCCGCTGGGAGTGGCAGAGGAAGAGATCTCTCCCAGCGACCTGGTCGCCGAAGCATACGAACGACTCGCGCCCGAAGATCAGTTGGCGATGAAGCGACTGGCCAGCCGGCGGCGGCCTTCCCAACGTCCAGACGTCGCGTGCGTGCACTCGCCAACTGCCCTGATCTCGCAGTCGACGGCCGCCGACAACATCATCGGCCCGGACTTCAGCTTCCCCGCCCCGACCGTGGCCGACGGAAACCCTGAGATCTGCGCTTTCTCGTTGCCCAACCCGCGACCCGGCCAACTGCTCGACCTGACCTGGGAGACGTTCGGGTTCGGCGTTGAGCGCATCATCCGCCAGATCAAGAACCTCGGGCGTCGCCTGGACGTCGACCTCTGCTTCGGCGTCAACGAAGCCGGCCTGGTCATGGCCACCTTCCTGGCCTCAGCCCAGTTTGGACGATGCTCCATCGGGTACCTGAAGTGCGTCAAAGTCCGCGATGACATCGCCCTGCACACCGACTCCTCCTTCCCGGAGACGCGCGACGCACCGACGATCGTGATCTGCGACTTCGAGGTCAAGCATGCCGATGTCGTCGGGTTCATCTGCCGCGAGATCCGCAGCCGGTATCCCAAGGCGGAGCTGTACTTCGCCGTCTTCGGGGCGATGACCAAGGGAAATGACTTGGAGGTCGACTGCTTTGACGACCTGACCGGCGCTCGGATCATGCGAGCCGCTGACTTCGCCGCTGTGTTCATCGCGGCGACCATGAGTCCCCCCGGAATCGAACCCCCGCTTGAACTCCGTTGACTGTCCGAAGGTGATATCCAGTGATACATAACGCAGCCCTGCCCGAGATCGCCGAGCACGTGGCGGACACGGTCCGGCAGGTCATGTCCGAGATCCGGCCCCGGCTGATCCACGCCGCGCTGTCCGGAGACCGGGGCGAGAGCGAGAACGAGCGCCACCCCGACAACTTTCTGTCGGTCCACGACCTGTGGATGCACGAGCGGTACCGTGAGCTGCTGGCCGGCAAGTTGGCCAGCTTCGTGTACGCCTCGGAGGAGGACGAACCCC
>JAFGOK010000646.1 GCA_016926535.1 Micromonosporaceae bacterium
CGCCCCGCCGATCGCCCCGCAGACCTCCCCGCACGTTCCGCTCGAGCCGATGCTCGCAGGCATGGAGGAGGTCGGGACCGGGCTGCTCGACCGCCTCGACGCGCTCCAGCGGGTCGCCGCTTCAGCCCCCGGCGGCCCGCTCCTCATCGTTGCCGGGCCTGGGACAGGCAAGACCAGGACCTTGACCCACCGCATCGCGTACCTGTGCGCGGAGCTCAACGTGTACCCGGAGGAGTGCCTGGCGATCACCTTCACCAGGCGGGCGGCGGAGGAGATGCGCGAGCGCCTGACCGGGCTGCTCGGACCGGTCGCCGAAGATGTCGCGGTCTCGACGTTTCACGCCCTCGGTCTCGCCATGCTCAGGGAGCACCCGGAGGCGGCGGGCCTGGCCAGGGGCTTCCAGGTGGTCGAAGAGATCGACGCGGCCGAGGAGGCCGAGGCGACCGGAGAGGCCGACGCGACCGGGGCCCGCAGGGAAACGGTCACCCTCGACGAGCTGGTCGAGTTGCCCGTCGCCATGCTGCGCCGCTCACCGGAACTCGCGGAACACTACCGCACCAGGTGGACGTGGATCTTCGTCGACGAGTACCAGGACGTTGACGCCAAGCAGTACGAACTGCTGCGGCTGCTATGCCCGCCAGGTGGCAATCTCTGCGCCATCGGGGATCCGGACCAGGCGATCTACTCCTTCCGTGGAGCTGATGTCGGATTCTTCTTGAGGTTTGCCCAGGATTTCGGCACGAAGGAGGTGGACGCGCGGGTGGTGCGGCTCAGCCGCAACTACCGCTCGGCCGCCCCGATCGTCGCGGCGGCGATCCAGGCCATCGCGCCAGGCACGCTCGTTCCCGGTCGCAGACTTGATCCGGCACGCCTCGATCCGGATGCGGCACTGATCGGGCAGTACCCCGCCGCTTCCGTCGCAGACGAGGCCGACTTCGTCGTGCGTACCATCGATGAGCTGGTCGGCGGACTGTCGCACGGCTCGCACGATTCCGGACGGGTGGACTCGCGCTCCGTCCCGGACGGCCCCATGTCCTTCTCCGATATCGCCGTGCTGTACCGGACCGACGCTCAGGCGGCGCCAGTCGTCGAGGCACTGGCCCGGGCGGGCATCCCGGTCCAGAAGCGTTCACATGACCGGTTGGTCAGCCGGCCGGGCGTCGCCGCGATCGCGCGGGAGATGCAGCTGGTCGCGCCGGCCGCTGGCGACCCCGAGCAAGCCGGCGCCAGCGGGCATCCCGGATCTCTGGTTGACCGGGTCCGGCTGGCCGGACAGGTCATCGCACAGCGGTGTCTTCAGCCGACGCTCGACCAGGTCACCGAGTCGCTGGCCCCGGCGGACGTTCACATCGCCGTCGATCTGCTGACCCCGCTTGCCGCGCGGCACGGCGAAGACCTGGACGGATTCCTGAGAGAACTGAGCACGGAGGCGGAGGTCGACGCCCTCGATCCCCGGGCGGACCGGGTAACCCTGCTGACGCTCCACGCCGCCAAAGGGCTGGAGTTTCCAGTCGTGTTCCTTGTCGGCTGCGAGGACGGGCTGCTGCCGCTGCGCCTGCCGGGGCGACCGCCAACCGATGACGACATCGCGGAGGAGCGGCGGCTGTTCTTCGTCGGGATGACCAGGGCGCAGAACCGCCTGTTCATCAGCCATGCCCGGAAACGGGCCCGGCATGGCGCGCCCCGCGAGGTCAGCCCTTCACCATTCCTCGCCGCGATCGATCGTGGTTTGCTGGAACGGAGGGGCGACGCGGCGCCCAGAGCACCGAGGGATCGCCAGCTGCGACTTTTGTAAAGAGAAGCACGGAAATATTGACATAGCCGGCACGGCTGCAATGTTGGCGCTGTTTGGGTAGGTCAGGGAATGCCGCAGCCACGCTACCGTGACGAGAAACATCGTCACCGGGCTGACTGTGCGTCACACCGCGGCCAGCTGCCCCATCGGGAGGAGCCATGTCGATGTACGGACCGCCGGGCGGACCGTACCCAGGCCAGCCGCAGGAGCCCTGGCAGGGCGAGCCGCCGCAGGACTACTCCGCCGGCCAAGGCCACCAGTATGCCGGTCAGGACCCGTACGGTGCCCAGGATCCGTACGGAGGCAAAGATCCGTATGGGCAACAGCACTACGGGCAGCAACAGTACGACCCGTCCTGGGGCCAGCAGCCCGAGGGATGGGGCGGCGCTCCGGCATCGCCCGGTGGGCCGCAGGGCCCGTATGGCCAGCCCTCACCGTATGGGCAGCAACAGCAATACGGGCAGCCCCCACCATACAGTCAGCAACAGCAATACAGTCAGCAACAGCAATACGGGCAGCAACAGCAATACGGGCAACCCGGCTATGGCTCCGACTGGATGCAGCCCGCCCCGAACCGTCCGAAGAGTAGTTCCGGACTAGCCATCGCGCTGGTCTTTCTCGCCGTTCTGGTCGTTGGTGGCGGCGGGTTGGGCGTTTACGTGCTCACCAGGGACGATGGCCGTTCAGGTCTCGCAGGGGGCGATCCTTCGCCCACCGTCTCCGCCACAGCCTCACGCAGCCCGAGCCCGACCCGGAAGCCGACTTCCTCTGCGACCGCTTCGCCCGGTGCGACCGGCAGCATTCCGGCATCGACCGCGGGTACATTCGATCCTCGGGCGGCGAAAGCGGGCGACTGCCTTGCCAACAGGGGGACGATGTCTCAACCTGAGCTCTACAAGACCACTTGCGGGCCGAACACCTACGAAGTGCTGCGCCGTTTTGACGGGACCTCGGATACCACCAAGTGTGCGGGTGTCACGGGATACACGCATAACTACTACCTAAAAGTCCCAAACAACGAAACCGCGAGTTTTGTCCTTTGCATGAAGGAACGTAGCAAATAGTCGGCTGTTCAGACCGATGAGAGGCACTTGCATTCCGCGAGGAAGCTGTAGCTGTGGCGTTTCACGGTGCCGTGCTTCGGGCGGTGCCCGCAGAAGTGGCTGCATTGAGGGGCAGTCACGATGTGCTGCGTACCAGCTGGCGATGCCCGAGGACGCCAGCGCCTCGTAACAGGAGGTCGCATGTCGACGTATGGACCGCCCGGCGACTATGGGCAAGGCGGGTATCCGCCGCCGGGTGAGGGCTACCCACCTCCAGGCGGGTACCAGCAGCCAGGTGAGGGCTACCCGCCAGCTGGAGGATATCCACCAGGTGAGGGCTACCCGCCAGCTGGCGGATACCCGGGGCAGCCATACTCCGGTGATCCGTATGCCCAGCCGGCATCACCCGCATATCCCCCGCCAGCCGCCGGGTATCCCCAGAGTGGCCCCCCCGCATACCAGCAGCCGGTCCCGCCGGGATTCACGCCCGGGTACGCGCCCGGGCCGGGGATGCCGCCGAAGAAGGGCTCGAACACCGGGCTCATCATCACCCTGTCGGTCCTCGGGGTGCTCCTGCTGCTCTGCTGCGGCGGTAGCATCTTCGTCTTCGCCAAGGCCAAAGACACGGTCGACAGTTCGATCGATGCCGCAAACAGCGC
>JAFGOK010000647.1 GCA_016926535.1 Micromonosporaceae bacterium
CCACTTTCCATGGTCGCCTATCAGAGCGGAACGCGCCGCAGAAACGCGAGCGAATCGGGCCTGGAGTGGGAGTGGCCAGCTGGCTGACATGCGCTGTCCAGTCAGACGGCCAAAGTAGACTTAGATCACAAGAAACAGCAGGTCAGAGGCGCGATTTGCACCAGTCGTTCTCGGAAGCGCGGAGCGCGGGTGCCGTTCTGGGAATCGAGGTGGGTGAGATCACAGTATTGGCGGTGTGTGTGCGGTGCCTCAACTGCCCCGGCGAGGACGGTACTGCGCCTGGGCGGTCGCCTGGACGGTCGCCTGGTCGTATACGTCGAGGATCCTATGGATCAGCTGGAGCCGGACGTCGGCTGGCAGGTTGAACCGGGATACCCGTTCGATCTCGACTCGCAGGTCGAAGGCGGGGGTCCCGGCACCGGACGGTGATGGGCCAGTACCGGGCCGGGAGACGGTGCTCGCCCCACTGGTGGGCCTGCCGGCCCTGGTCGCCGCAGCCTCCGGGGCGCCGGAGAGAATACGAGCGGCCTGGCCTGGCGTCCACCCCAGTGCACGCTCGATGTTGGCCTGGTTGTGCTGGCGCAGGGCCCGGGCGCCACGCTCCGCGGAACTCCAGGTCGCACGATTGAGTTCGGCCATGTGGGCTGCCGCTCGGACGCTCAGTCCCAACTCGAGGCGGCGCTGACGCATGGCCGCTCCAAGCCGTATTCGACCGTCCAAGGTCTCCTGCACGCTCAGCACCTCTTTGACAGGAGGATTTCCGCCCCGACTGCTCGTGACCCGGGATTCGCCCCAGTCTACCCATCTTGACAGGCAGGTCCTCCGGTAGTGTTCCGTGACGCGGTCGAGGCAATTCGAAGGTGGGGCTGGTCCACCGGAAGGGTTGCCTGTCGCCCCCGTGCTTGACGGCGAAGACCGGCGACCTGAACACTGATTGTACCGGGGACAGCAGTGTGGGCGCAGGGCGCTCATCTCGTGTGTAGGGCCTGCTGCCCGCGACGGACCTTCCCAGGATCGAACCCACCCGTTCGGGTCGAAGTCGCCCGGGAACAGCTTCTGGAAATGCTGCGATGAATGCCCGGCGGCCCGGGATGACAAAGCCGCAGCATATCGATAATACCGAATGCTACAACCAGCCGGTCTCGCAATGTGCGCTGACCGGGCTTCTGCGTGCAGGGAGATAATGGATATGACAAACGTCTATGTTGACGACACAATGAACTGGTTGGCCGATCAGTTGCATGTGCTGGAGCCCAAGGACAGCGCCAACGGCGGCATCTACGCCAACAAGCCCGGTTACCACAACACGCGCGCGGCGAACCAGCGGCACTGGCCAGACAACTACTCCATCCGGGACGCCCTTGATCAGCTGGGAAGTGCCGGGCGGGCCGCAGGCCTTGACTGGACCTTCCGCTCGGCCCAGCGGGGCGACCACACCGCGATCAGCCGCTACTGCGGGCGGTTGTGGACGGCCTCCAACGCGGGCGACGCACGCCTGGTCGGGTGGCGGGAATGGTTCGGCACCTGCGGCGGCCAGGTCGTGCAGGGCTACGACCTGCGCTACCGGCGGCCGACGAGCTCGGACAAGAGCCACCTCTGGCACATTCACTTCAGCGAGACCAGGGCCTACGTCAGTTCCCGGGTCAACAAGGAGGCCCTGCTGTCCGTGCTGAGGGGCGAGCCGCTCGCCGACTATCTCGCCCGGGGCGGACATCTGATCAGTCACCCGCGGCCGGATCCGGGGCGGCTCGCCACGGACGGCGTGCTCGGACCGGCAACGATCCGGTACTGGCAGCATGTCATGAGCACGCCGGAGGACGGGGCGATCAGCCCAGTGTCCACGTTGGTCAAAGCGGTCCAGCGGCATCTGAACGCGCACGGCGCGACCCCGCCGCTCGTCGTCGACGGCAAGGGCATCCGTCAGAACGGCCGGATCTACCAGACTGTTCGAGCCCTGCAGCACTACCTGGGTACGCCGGAGGACGGGTGGCTGACCCCGGGGGACTCACCCGCAGTCCGGGCACTCCAGCGGCGGCTGAACGCCGGTGTGTTCTGACAGATCCGGTCCATTCGGATCCGGTCCATTCGGATCCACCACATCATCGGAGGTTGTCGTGTCCTATCTGTCCAACCGGGTGTTCTGGCTCGCGACGCTGGAACGGGCCGTCAAGACGCTTTTCCAGACGGCGCTGGCCGGACTGGCCGTCGCGGAGAGTTCCGGCTTCCTCGGGCTCGACCTGCGCGCCGTCGACTGGAACGCCGTGTGCTGGATGTCCGTGAGCGCTGCCGCGCTGTCCATCCTCACCTCGGTCAGTTCCGGACCCGCGGGTGAACCGAACAGCCCGAGCCTGGTGACCACGGCGGCCGGTGCCGTACCGGCCGGCCTGGCCGGCGAGATTGCACCAGATCCCAACCCGGCCAGCTCAGCCGTGGCTGCGTCGGTCGCGGAGGTCGCAGAAGCCGCGGAGGTCGCAGCGGCCGTGCAGGTCGAGAAGGTCCGGAGAAGCCGGGCACCCCGACCTCCGGCGACCAGTGCAAACCGTCCGTCCAAGAAGGACGCGGGCTGAGTCGGGCATCGTGCCCGGACTCGCCTGGCGGCAGGAGGAGAGGAGACAGCGACATGGAAACGGTACTGGGAGTGCTGGTAGTGACGTTTGCTGCGGCGCGGCTCACCCGGCTGGTTACCACCGACGAGATCACGCGGCCGTTGCGGCAGTGGTTCGTCGAGCGGCTGCCGGAGGGCAGCACGTTTGCCGGATTCCTGTTCTGCCGGTGGTGCGTCTCGGTGTGGGTGGCACTGCCGGTGGCAGCCGTGGCGTGGCCGCTGTTCTTGGGACACGGCTGGCGCGGGCACTGGTGGATCGGCATCCCGGCGGCGGGATGCGCGCTGTCGTACGCCATCGGCCTGCTGGTCTGGCTGGAACCGGGCGACTGACGTCCGCTCCTCCGGAGCCTGCGGGCGTTTCCGGCAGCGCACCACGGCAAGGTTCGAAGGCACGATCGGCGCGGGTTGAGGGAGTGGATCGGCATGGCGGGATGCGGATGTGGCAGCAGCCGGCGGTCGCTGTCGGTGTGGGTCGTCGAGTACGGCGGGGATGCTCGGCGACCGCCGTCGGAGCACGTGACCAGGGCAGAGGCCGAGGCGGCGCTGGCTCGTGCCGGGGGAGTGGGTACTGTCCGCCGGGTGGTGGGCTGACGTCGGCGCGGAGCATATCCCCCGTTCGGCGGAACTCCGGGTCGCCCGGTCGATGGTGGCGAGCCTTGTGGCAGCGCGGACACTGAGCCCCAGCTCCACCCAGCGAAATCGGATATTCCGCCCGAGTGGCGCTTGATTATCGCTCATTTCGTCTGTTGCCATCATTATTTAAGCTACATAGTATCTAGAGATATGATGATGCTTAATAATGCAGAATTTGGTAATAATTCATTCATGTCTAGCCAGAACTTTGTACAGATTAGCTGCATATGTCTAGAGTTGTGCCATGCGAACCGTGAACCCAAGCGGTGTTGCCATCGACGGTGCGAAAGTCCGTGAGCTGCGGAAACTGGCAGGCTTCACACTCAAGGACTTCGCTCCACAGTGCGGCATCGGCTTCCAATATTTGAGCCAAATTGAGCGGGGCGACCGTCAGTTCGTCAGCCCGCCGACCTTTGCCAAGATCTGCGACGCGCTCAACATTGAGAATCGTCGCGACATGCTGCGCTACAGCCAGGCCTCCTTTCCGGGGCGACCCGATGCTGCCGCTGGTCCGGCGACAACCCGGTATTGAGCAATGTTCGACAGGGGACGAAACCCCATGAAATGAGAGGAGCGTTCAGCATGGCGGATGTCGCCGTTGCCGTGGACCTGCTCAGGATCGAGAACGCGAGGTTCCGCGAGCATGTGGAACGCTCCGAAACGCTGATCAGGGAACTTGAGCGGATGCTGGACACGGATGTGCTCACCGGCGCCAAGTCGCGCCGCTGGTTGGGGCGGGTGTTCATCGAGACCCAGCCAGCCTCACTGATCATGCTGGACATCGACCGGTTCAAATTGGTCAATGACACCTTCGGTCACGCCGTCGGAGACGAGGTGCTGCGGGAAGCGGTGCGGCGGCTGGACGCGGTGATCCCCGGCCGCCTCGCCCGGTTGGGAGGCGACGAGTTTGCCCTGCTCTGCGGCAGGGAGGATGAGCCAGATCTGCTCGTCGAAGAAATGGACGCGGCAATCTCGGCGACGCCGATGCGGTTCGGCGACTGTGTGCTGACGGTGACGTCCTCATTCGGTATCGCCCATCTTCCCTGCTCGGCCGGTTTCCAGGAGGCGCTTCGGGAGGCCGACCTCGCCATGTACGAGGCCAAGCGGGCGAAGACCGTCCAGGAGGATCCGGTGACGTCCTGGCTTCCCCGCCAGCCGGCCAGGCCACGGCGGACCGTGCGGGACCTGGCATGACCATGTCAACAGGGGTCCTCGTCCTGGTCGTGCTGGGTCTGATGACCCGCGTACTCGTCCTGCGCCGCCGATGCCACCGGGCAGTCCGCGAGGTGAGGACCATTCGGCATGAGAATGAGGCGATGGCGCTGACCAGGGCGCCCGCCCGTCAGCGTCCCAGATTCGGCGGGCGTGCCAACCGCGGTCAACTGGACCTGGACCGGTTCGATCCTGATCAGTTCGACTGGGTGCTGTTCAACGAGGTCCTCAACGGCGGGCAGCCAGGGGGCCTGCGGCTGCGGAGTCTGCGGCCGCTGAACATCCGTTCGTCGTCGGGGACTTCGTTCTCGGGGGCTTCGTTCTTGGGGGATCAGCGTGGCCGCGCGACCAGGCACCCCTGAGCAGACGACCGCGCCGATATGCGTCGTCTGCAACAGCAATCACGGCGAGGCGGCGGCGCGCGCCTGCACCCGCTGTGCGGACGAGCTGCGTGACCAGCTCATCCACCTCGCCCGGATCGCAGGCGAGCTGGAGGTCACCGTTGCCCGCCAGTCGCGAACCGGCAGGGGCTGTGGTGACAGCGGTGATCCGTTGCCGGTCAACCTGGCGGCCAGCTACGACGCGGATGCCGTCGTCAACGTCATTACGACCTGGGCCAGGGAGGTCGCCCGCGGCCGAGGGCTGCCCAGCCCGACCGCGGGCGAACCGGAGCGCGGGGCGCTGGCGGACGTCGCCCGGTGGCTGGCGGACCAGGTCGACTGGATGCGGCGACAGCCAGACGCCGCAGAGGCGTTCGACGAACTCGACGACGCCTGCCACCTCGCCGTCCGGGTCGTCGATCGGGGTACGGCCCGCTGGTACGCCGGGCCCTGCGGTGCTGGCTGCGAGCAGGATCTGTACGCCCAGCCTGGTGCGCTGACCGTTGTCTGCCCGAAGTGTAGGGCCAGCCACGACGCGATCGCGCGCAAGCAGTGGCTGCTGGGGGCGGCCCAGGACACGGTCGCGTGGGCCGGCCTGATCGCGGCGGCCATCGCCGCTCTCGGGCTGCCCTGCACCCGTTCGCAGATTGCCGGTTGGGCACACCGGGGCAGGCTGGCCGTCCGGGGTGTTGACCAGGCCGGTCGGGTGCTCTACCGGGTGGGCGACGTCATCGCCCTGGCCCAGGACAGTCAGCGGAAGCAGGAGCAGGAGCGGGAGCGGGGCATCGCAGGCAAGCACCGTTCACACTTCAGCCGGCGAGGATAGGAGCACTTGTTCGTACCGCGAGGTGCAAAAAGTTGCCCTATCTCTGCTGCGGGCCATGGATGCGTTGGTGGGGTCGCCGGGATCCGTCGGCGGAGTCATGGCGATCCGCAGTTCCATTCAGGGGCGAAGACGACCTCGCGGGTATCTGGGCGATCGTGAGGGCCCGACCTCACGGCGGTCATGGCCACGATCTCGGCGACAACAGCCATGGCTACGATCTCGGCGACCCGACCAGGGAGGAAAACATGATCGATGCGTGCAACGGTCCCGTTGTCATCGGGGCACGGGAGATCTATGACGCCGTGCAGTCCCTGCGCACGGAGGTGCAGGGACTGGTCGCGGGCGTGCAGGAGCAGGCCAGACGGCAAGACGACCAGGAGGCACGGTTGCGCAGCCTGGAGCGTCGCCAGTGGCCGCTCACCAGCATCGCAGTACTGATCTCCGTCGCTGCGGTGATCCTCGCCCTGCTCGGCATTCCGACTCCGGGATAGGGAGATCAGCATGTGCGAGTCGCGAATAACCAGCAGACCACGATCGATCACCAGAGAGGGCGGGATGGTCACCATGATGGCAGCGCGCGCATTCGACGGACAGCAACGACAGGTCACCTCCAGTGTCTTCAGCCTGCGGTCTGGAGCGCTTCGTGCACCCGGCCCGGTGCGCGTTCAACGGGCCGCAGGTCGGCTCGAATCCGAGCTACTACACCCGGCGGGGGAGCGGTCGCCAGTGCTCGACATCATCGGCTCGGGCGGTGGGTCCCCATTGGACGCCGTCACCCAGTCCGACATGGAGGCCAGGTTCGGCCACGACTTCAGCGACGTCCGGGTGCACACCAGCCACGCGGCCCACGAGTCGGCGCGGTCGGTCAACGCCAGCGCGTACACGGTCGGATCGAACATCGTGTTCCAGCGCAACCAGTACGACCCGTCGAGTTCCAGCGGCCGGCTCGCCCTGGCCCATGAGCTGACCCACGTCGTGCAGCAGCGCTCCGGCCCGGTTGATGGCTCCGATGTTGGGGGCGGCATCCGGGTCAGTGATCCGTCCGATCGCTTCGAGCGCGAAGCAGTGGCCACCGCCAGCCAGCTGATGTCCGGCCCGGCGCCACAACCGGCCAGTCAGGCAGGCGAGGCGGGTCGCTGCGCCGCAGCAGCGGTGCAGCGGGAGTCGGACGAGGCGGGGCTGGAGGAAACGGAAACGAACTGAGGAGCCGTTGAAGCCAAAAGAGCGCAGGGAGACTCACGTGGTGCATAGAGGATGTGTCGCTGAGGCACGCCCGGTGAGAACCACGCCGCTGGTGGGGTCTGGGACGGCAAGCGGGCGGGGCAACTGGGCGAATCGCAATCACCCGCCGAGCGACACCTGGTGTTGCCCGTGCCGCCTAGTAATTGGACAAATGCCGAATTTCTGTCGAATCAAAGACTATTCGCGACGCTGGAGATCATTTCTCGACGGTTGGAGCCATCCGACGAACAGAATCCGATGACGATGAGTGGGTTCCTGGACGAGCATCAGCGGATGTGGGCGGTCACCCGTCTGTGGATGGTGCCGCAGGACGGTCAGGATCAAATCTCGCGTTCTCCGGTCGGCCGGTGCCCGCCCGGAGAGGTATCGTGATGACCATGAACTTGGAGGAACTGGCCCAGCGGGTTGCCGTGCTGGAGGCGGAGATCAGTGTCCTCCGTCAGGAGGCTGCCGCAGCCCGAGCCCTGGCGGCTGGCGCCGACCGAGATGTCGCGGACTACCGGGCGGAGTTGCGTGGACACACGCGCGCGCTGGGCGCGTTGCGGGAAACTCAACTTGAGCATGGGCAGGCGATCACCGTGCTCGGTGATCGGATCGACCAGCTGACGGCGACGGTGGGCCACATTCGCGATCAGCACGGCGTGAGACTTGGCGACATCGTGGGGCTACTCAACCAGTTGATCGACCGCGACAGCAAGCAGCAGTAGCCCTCCCCGTCATCGAAATCTCCGAGGGAAATCCCTGGCTTTATTCATGGGGAGGAACTTGGTTTCCCGCGTCAGCGGGTCAGGGAAAGCCCACCGGCAGGTGGGCGTTGGGCTACCGGGATGCGGGCCAGTGCTCCGGCGTTCAGGCCGGGGGTGAAGGCCCGCGCTGGGAGGGCCGCCGGGCCCGAGCGGTGCCTTAACCGGGACGGTTCTGCTGATCGATGTACTGCTTGATGACGCTCA
Organism: Micromonosporaceae bacterium; assembly: GCA_016926535.1. GTDB lineage: Bacteria > Actinomycetota > Actinomycetes > Mycobacteriales > Micromonosporaceae > JABDRL01. The sequence goes on from JAFGOK010000647.1 coordinate 7,849, forward strand.
GCGGTGCGCCGCCGACAGACCCGGCAAAGTACGAG
>JAFGOK010000127.1 GCA_016926535.1 Micromonosporaceae bacterium
CTGGAATGGGTGTTCGGTGCGGGGTACGCCGAGAGCGTCGCTGCGGACCAGGTCATGACGACGCTGGGTGGGCGCACCATCAAGCAGGCTTTGTCTCAGGGTGAGGAGACGGTGACGGTCTGGCGGGCTGTGGTCGCGCAGTATCCCGAACGGGTGCCGCCGAAGCTCCGGTAGCCTGGCGTGTCATTCGCTGTCGTACATCTGTTCGGGTATTGTCCACAGGTGGGTCGACCCTCGCTGTCCACAGATCCAGGGTGGCAGCTGTTTTCTGTCGTACGGAACGCCTAGCGTTGCCGAGGTGAGCAGACGACCCCAGACGAAAACCGCGAACGCAGGAGTGGCAGACATGGCAGCTGTGCCTGACCGGGACAAGGCGCTCGGCCTTGCCCTTGCACAGATCGACAAGCAGTTCGGCAAGGGGTCGGTGATGCGGCTCGGGGAGCGGCCGGTCATCCAGACCGCCGTCATCCCGACCGGGTCCATCGCCCTCGACGTCGCGCTGGGGATCGGTGGCCTGCCTCGCGGCAGGGTCGTCGAGGTCTACGGCCCGGAGAGCAGCGGGAAGACCACGGTCGCGCTGCACGCGATCGCCAATGCCCAGGCGGCCGGCGGGATCGCTGCGTTCATCGACGCGGAGCACGCCCTTGATCCGGACTACGCGAAGGCGCTGGGCGTCGACACCGACGCGCTGCTGGTCTCCCAGCCAGACACCGGGGAGCAGGCGCTGGAGATCACGGACATGCTGGTCCGTTCCGGGGCGCTGGACATCATCGTCATCGACTCGGTCGCGGCCCTCGTTCCCCGCGCCGAGATCGAAGGTGAGATGGGCGACAGCCACGTCGGCCTCCAGGCCCGCCTGATGAGCCAGGCCCTCCGGAAGATCACCGGTGCGCTCAGCGTGTCCGGTACGACAGCGATCTTCATCAACCAGCTTCGCGAGAAGATCGGCGTCATGTTCGGCAGCCCGGAGACGACGACTGGTGGACGGGCGCTCAAGTTCTACGCCTCCATCCGGCTGGACGTGCGGCGGATCGAGAGCCTCAAGGACGGCACGGAGATCGTCGGTAACCGGACCAGAGTCAAGGTCGTCAAGAACAAGGTCGCGTCCCCCTTCAAGCAGGCCGAGTTCGACATCATGTACGGCAAGGGGATCTCCCGCGAGGGGTCGCTCATTGACGTCGGGGTCGAGCAGTCCATCATTCGCAAGGCTGGCGCCTGGTACACCTACGAAGGCGATCAGCTGGGTCAGGGCAAGGAGAACGCCAGGAGGTTCCTGCGGGACAATCCCGACGTCGCCGCAGAGATCGAGAAGAGGATCAAGGAGAAGCTGGGCGTGGGAGTCGCCGCCGGATCTGACGAGGGCAGCGGCGCGGCCATCCCACCGGTCGACTTCTGAAGGCAGGGTCCCCGTGACGTGGCCCCGTGACCCTCACGCCAACGATGACAGCCCGGCGATGCCCGCGGGCATCCGGGGGCAACGGCGGCAGCGCACGGGGGCGCAGGCGGCGGAGTACGCCCGTGAGCTCTGCCTGCGCAGGCTGGCCCTTCGGCCATACACCCGGGCCGAGCTGGAGGTTGTACTGCACCGTCATGGCATCGACGCCGCTGTCGCGGGCGAGGTTCTCGATCGGTACCGCGAGGTCGGTCTGGTCGATGATGGGGCGTTTGCCAGGGCCTGGGTGACCAGCCGGCACCACGGCAAGGGACTCGCGAGGCGGGCGCTTGCCCGTGAGCTACGCAACAAGGGTGTTGCCGACGAAACGGTCGGTCAAGCGCTTGCCGAGGTGACTGATGCGGCCGAGGAGGCGGCTGCGCGTGCCCTGGTCATTCGGAAACTCCGGTCATGTCGTCCTGACCGACCGGAGGCTACTTTTCGCAGGTTAATGGGCATGTTGGCAAGAAAAGGGTACCCGCCGGGATTGGCAATGAAGGTTACCCGAGAGGCGCTATCGGAGCATTCCGACAGCTTTGGAGATGTCGAAGACATAGATGTAGATGTATATGAAGAACTGGATAGCGACTCTCGGAGAAGTCCAAAATGAGACGATTTACGGTGAATGTGGTGCCTGTGGTTCGATCATCAGTTCTTGACCAGAGCCGCTCCGACGACCTAGCCTCGGCTTGCCAGATGGAGACAGTCCTACCCGCGCGGATCTACCGCACAACATAGATAGCGTTACAGATCAGCAACAGTTACGACTTTGAAGTGGTTGGGATGTTGTCGATTAGGCCGAATCGATGACACTAAGCCCCCTTGCGTCGTTATGGCACATAAGTGCTACATCGTTGCTACTACGCGGTCGTTCGCCGGGCAGGGCGTCTCCCCAGAGCCGAGCCGTAGCATGCGGCGCCAGCGCGGAGGGGGACAGGACATGCCCGGGCTGGAGGTTGTCCTCGCAGTCGCAGTTGTGATCATCGGTCTCCTGCTCGCCGCAGTGATCTTCGTTGGGCTTCGCGTGGTTCGTCAACTTGCCGCCGGTCAGGTCGGAAGCCTTGGGGCGGAGCCGAGGCGTGGCAATTATCCTGCGGAGAGGGACAGGCTCAAGGATTCGCTTGAGGCATTGCGGGTCGCAAACGAGGAGGCAGCGGGGGCGCTGGAAGAGGCCAGGGCGGCGGTCGCGGCAGCGCGAAGTGAAGCGGCTGCACTGCGCAACGAGACGGCGACGGCCAAGGCCGAGGCGGCCTCCGCGCGGGCGGAAGCCCGGAAGGCGATCGATGCGGCTCGGGCGGAGGCTGATTCGATCGTCGAGCGTGCCAACCGCCAGGTCGAGCAGGACGCCCAGCGCCGGCAGCGCCGGCTCGACGAGCGAGAGCGGCTGCTGGCCGTCGAGGCCAAGAGGCTTGCTGCGGATGCCGACCGGCTTGCTGCGGATGCCGACCGGCTCTCCGGGGACGCCGATCGTCTGACGGAACGGGACAGGAGACTCCAGGCTATTGAGGCCGATCTTGCCAAGAGGGAAGCCAGCCTGGCATGCCGGGAGGCGGATCTTTCCGAGACCGAGCGGCGGCGCCAGGCGGAACTCGAACGGATTGCGGAGCTGACAGTGGACGCCGCTCGGGCGGAGTTGGTGGAGTCGATCGAGGCTCAGGCCAAGCGAGAGGCAGCCCTCCTGGTCCGGGACATCGAACACGAGGCCCGAAACACGGCGGAGCAGCGCGCTCGGCAGATCGTCGTTGACGCGATCCAGCGAGTGGCCAGCGAGCAGACGGCGGAGAGTGTCGTCAGCGTCCTTCACCTGCCCGGAGACGAGATGAAGGGCCGGATCATCGGCAGGGAAGGTCGGAACATCCGCGCCTTCGAGTCGGTGACCGGCGTGAATCTCATCATCGACGACACCCCGGAGGCGGTGCTGCTGTCATGTTTTGACCCGGTGCGCCGGGAGATTGGGCGCCTGACGCTGGAGAAACTGGTGCTCGATGGCAGGATCCATCCGCACCGGATCGAGGAGGTTTTCGATCTTGCCCGTCAGGAGGTCGAGCGGCTGTGCCAGCGGGCGGCCGAGGACGCACTGGTCGAAGTCGGGATCACCGACCTGCATCCCGAGTTGGTCACCCTGCTCGGGCGGCTGCGATATCGCATGTCGTACGGGCAGAACGTCCTGAAACATCTGGTCGAGACAGCGCATATCGCCGGGGGTATGGCTGCGGAACTGCACCTGGATCCAGCGTTGATCAAGCGCTGTGCGTTCCTGCATGACATCGGGAAGGCGTTGACCCACGAGGTGGAGGGCAGCCACGCGTTGATCGGTGCCGATTTGGCCAGGAAGTACGGTGAGCCAGACGAGGTCGTTCACGCGATCGAGGCACATCACAACGAGGTTCTGCCACAGACCGTCGAGGCGGTGCTGACCCAGGTGAGCGATTCGTGCTCCGGGGGCAGACCAGGGGCCCGCCGGGAGAGTCTTGAGGTCTACATCAAGCGCCTGGAACGCATCGAAGAGATCGCGGGTGCCCGCGGCGGCGTTGAGAAGGTTTTCGCCATGCAGGCTGGTAGGGAGATCCGGGTGATGGTTCGTCCGGAGGATGTTGACGACATCGGTGCAGCGGTGCTCGCTCGCGACGTGGCGAAGCGGATCGAGGAGGAACTGACCTATCCTGGCCAGATCCGCGTCACGGTCGTCCGGGAGTCCAGGGTGAGTGAGATCGCTCGTTGATCTTCCCGAGGCGGGACAGCGTGAAGTTGATGGCAATGAAGATCACGCCGATGACCGCGTACACCTGGATGGGGTTTTCCAGTACCTGGACGATCTGGCTCCCGATCCGTAGCGACTCTTCATAGGTGATGATGAAGCCAAGCGAGGTGTCCTTCAGGACAACAACGAGCTGACTCACGATGGCTGGAGTCATGGTTCGGTAGGACTGGGGGAGCAGGACCGACCAGGTGACCTGGAATGGCGTCAGGCCGATCGCCGAGGCCGCCTCGCGTTGCCCCCGGGGCAGCCCGTCCATCCCGGACCGGAGGATTTCTCCGATCACCACCGAGTTGTAGATGGCCAGCCCGATCACGAGGTACCACAGGCCGTTGTCGAAGGTGATGCCGAACGCCGAGGGCAGCATGACCCAGACGAAGAAGATTGTGATAACCACGGGGATACCCCGGAACACCTCGATGCCCAGCCGGGTGATCCAGGTCGCCGCAGTGACTGCTCCCCGCAGCAGGCTGGCGAGGGCAGGCGCCTGGGCGACGAAGCGGCGGCTGGCCAGTGACCGCAGCTGCATCCGCAGAACGGCCAGGGCGGTCCCGGTGAGGAGCGAGGCGACGATGGCGATCGCCGCTGCGGTGAGCGTCGCCCGGAAGCCCTGCCCGAGCCGTCGCCAGACCAGGGGGAAGTTCTCGTCGCGCGGGTCGAGGAGCGGGGCCCACAGCGCTGAGGCGAACTGCCCCCTCGCGGCCAGGGGACGGTAGACGAACCAGAAGGCGCACGCCCCGACGCCGACCACGGCGACCGTGCTGGCGATTGCCGTGCGTCGCCTGGCGCGGGGACCGGGCGCGTCGAACAGGACGGTCATCGGCTCATCGCCCCCCGCGATTCAAGTCGGTCAAGCAGCAAACCCAGCGGCATGGTCATGATGAGGAATCCAGCAGAAATACCGACAAACACCGAAATGACAGAAAATCCCCTCACCGTCACCAGGTCGGTACCGGCCTGGGACAGGTCGCCGGTCAAGCCGAAGAAACCGGCCAGAGCGGAGTTCTTGATCATGGCGATGATCACACTGCCCAACGGAACGACGGCCGCTCTCCAGGCTTGCGGTAGCACGACGTGCCACAGGTTCTGTCCGAAGGTCAGGCCGAGTGCCCGGCCAGCCTCGGCTTGACCTTCGGCTACGGTGTTGATGCCACTGCGGAGTGCCTCGCAGACGAAGGCCCCGGTGTAAACGCTCAGGGCGACGATCGCGAAGCGGAAGAACGGCAACTCGACAGCCAGCCGGGGAAAGGCGAGATCGAGTATCGGGATTCTGAGGAAATCGGCCCTGATCCCGAGCGCGGGAAGGCCGAAAACCGTAAAGAAAAAAACAACTGTCAATGGAACATTGCGAAACACCGTGACGTA
>JAFGOK010000648.1 GCA_016926535.1 Micromonosporaceae bacterium
GATCCTCCTGACATTTAGATACATTGACTTTAGCCATTGGGGTGGGGCCAGGACAGCCAGCAAATTCCTGAATCCGGACACCTCAGGTGACGTCTTCAGCCTGTACACCGCAGGAAGGTTCGGGCAAGATTCCACCCTGCAGACGGTTGTTGACATAGTGTCCAGCCACTCACCATGGTTTGGTTTTGGCGTCGAGGGAGTCAACAAGGCGTACGACAACGCCTGGGTGGAGGCTCTAGCCATCTCGGGTATTGTTGGAACGGCAGTATTCACCTCCATGTTTCTAGCGCTCGTCGCTACTTGGCTCCAGAAACGACCGTTCGAAACGCACGAGTGGTCCATGTTCGCCGGAGGATTACTACTCGTGCTGTTCGCCGCATCAATGGGCTATCCCGCTTTTACTGGAAACCGTGTGTCGACCGTAGCGTGGACATTCATCGGATTGCTGCTAGTGACGGCCAAGCGAGGCGCCTTGCCCCATCGCGACGATGATTCTCCCCTCGCCCCAGCGGGCTGCAGTTGCCCTGGAGCGAGTATCGGTTCTGAATCGGCCAGGGTGAGTAACTACATCGTGAGAAGTCACACCCCGCACGAACGGTATCGCCCAAACGGTGGATGCTAGGCTGGCTTACCGGTCTGGTTTCCACCCCAGGGGGCCAGTCGCGCCGATGCCAGCCGATAGGAGAGTCGCCGTGAGCCCCTTCTCCCGCCGGAGGCTGTTTCAGGCATCCATCGCGGCCGGTGCCGCAGCGGTCGCTGCCGCGTCCAGGGGCCGTCCGGCCAGCGCTGCCCCGGCCGGTGACGAGTCTGCCGGGACCTACGACCTGACCATCCTCGGTACTGCGGATTTGCACGGTCACGTGCTCAACTGGGACTACTACCGGGACGCGGAGTACGACGACAGCGCGCACAACGACGTCGGTCTGGCGAAGCTGTCCAGCCTGATCACGGAGATCCGGGCAGAGCGCGCCGGCGCGGCGACCCTGGTGGTCGACGCTGGCGACACGATCCAGGGCACCCCCCTGGCCTACTACTACGCGCTACGCGAGCCCGCGAGCGAAACCGGCGCTGTCCACCCGATGGCCGGAGCGATGAACGTCCTCGGGTACGACGCTGTTGTGCTGGGCAACCATGAGTTCAACTACGGGCTGCCGCTCCTGGATACCTGGATCAAGCAGCTCGACTGCCCAGTACTCGCGGCCAACGCCCTGGACGCCACGACCGGGCGTCCGGCGTTCCGGCCATACCTGATCAAGCGTATCCGCCTGACCAGGAGTGCGCCGGTGCTTCGGGTCGGGATCCTCGGCCTGACCAACCCGGGCTCGGCGGTCTGGGACCGGGCGACCACCGAGGGCAGACTCACCTTCGAGGATCTCGTGACCAGCGCCGCGCGCTGGGTGCCGGTCATCAAGCGCCAGGGCGCTGACCTTGTCCTCGTTATCGCTCACAGCGGGGACAGCGGGACCTCCAGCTACGGGCCGGAACTGCCCACGGAGAACGCCTCGGCGCTCATCGCGGAGCAGGTTGCCGACGTCGACGCCGTCCTGTGCGGCCACACCCACATCGACCTGCCGCAGCGGCTGGTCACCAACCAGGCGACAGGCCGGCAGGTGCTGCTCTCCCAACCGTCGAAGTACGGCCAGCGGCTGACCAGAATGGATTTCACCGTCACTCGGGCCCCCGGTCGGTGGGTCGTCTCGGCAGCGAGCGGAGCCACCCTCCCCACCACGACGGTCCCGGAGGACCCGGCGGTGCTGTCGGCCGTCAGCGATCAGCACACGACGACCATCCGCTATGTCAACCAGGTGGTCGCGGTGTCAACGACCGAGCTGACCACCGCCCAGTCCCACTACCTCGACACCCCGATCATCGACTTCGTCAACCACGTGCAGGCCCAGACGGTCGCGGCAGCCCTGGCCGGCACGGCGCACGCAGGCCTGCCGGTCCTCTCGATCTCCGCACCGTTCAGCAGGACGGCCGTGTTCCCGGCCGGCGAGGTGCGGATCAAGGACGTGGCCGGGCTCTACGTCTACGACAACACCCTGGAGGCCGTCGTGCTCAGCGGCGCCCAGGTTCGCGCCTACCTGGAGTACTCCGCGAAGTATTTCCGGACCCTCGACCCGCAGGCACCGGTCGATCCGGACAGCCTCAACGATCCGACCGTGCCGGACTACAACTACGACATCCTGTCCGGAGTCGACTATCTCATCGATGTCAGCCAGCCGGTCGGATCCCGCATCGTCGCGCTGACCCACCCCGGTTCCGGCGCCGCTGTGACCGACACCGACCGGTTCGTCGTCGCTGTCAACAACTACCGCAGATCCGGCGGGGGCAGCTTCCCAGGGATCACGACGACCCCGGTGTACAACGAGCAGCGGGAGATCCGCCAGTTGCTGATTGACTGGGCGCGGGTGCGGGGGGTCATCGATCCCGCCGATTTCTGGACCCTCAACTGGCAACTGGTCCGCCGGGGAGTCCCAGTCTTCTAGCCGGACAAATGTGTTATCTCCTGACCGGCCCAGCCGATGAGACGGCTAGCGCCCGAGCCGTACCACGTGCCGGCCTGGGGTGAAAGGACGGTCTCGATGTCGTCGGAACGGCTCCAACGGACACCCCCGGCACCGCCACCCGCCGCACCAGCGAGCGAGGCGCCGCCAGCCCGGGGATTGTCCTCGCTGTTCCGGTGGCTGCCATCCCGAGACATCGAGGCCCGGAGGGCAAAAGACCTGATCGGTCCAGCGGAACTCGGCCCCGCGACCGGCCTCGGCGACGAGCGCCTTCCCGGACCTGTCCCTGCCCCGGCAGGCATCACTGAGGACCTCCGCCGGGCGCTCGCAGCCCCCGGACCCAGGATGGTCATCCTTCACGGCATCTGGGGCTGCGGCAAGCGCCGCATGGCCTACGGGCACATCCGGGACCAGTTGCCTCGCTACTGGGTCTACGGCCCGACGGACGCGCGGCAACTGGCCACAGTCCTCGATCGGCTGTCTGCGCGAGCCCGACACACGAGGCAGGCTGTCATCTGGCTGGACGAGTTCGCCCCCTACCGCTTCGATCACGACGGTATGCTGGCCGATCGCCTCCTCGACCTCTTCGGTGACCCCTCTCGCGACCTCGTCGTGCTGATGACGGTGCTGCCGGACGACTTCGCCAGGTTCGTTCCATCGCCCACTATGGACAATCCGTTGTGGGCATCTCGCCAGCAGTACCAGGAACTGCTCACCCGAGCCGAGGTCCTCCACCTCCAGCGCGCCCGGGGGCAGGAGGAGCAGGCGACCGCCGGACCGGCCGCGCACCGCCAGCTGACCGCGACGCCCGACTACGCCCTTGACGTGGACACCCGGGACATGATCATTGATGGGCGTCCGCTTGTCCTGCGGTACCTCGCGGCCAGCGACCGCCGGCATCCCGCGGCGGGTCTGGTGGACCTCGCCGCCAACTGCAGCCGGATCGGGTTGCGGTCCCACCTGACGCCCGAGATCCTTTCCCGGATCTTCGCAGCGGTGCTGCGCTGCGACCGCCCAGAAGAGGCGTTCGAGCAGGCAACCGCCGGGGCGTACGCGACGCTGGAGGGAGAGGAGCGATCCCTGCTCACCCTCAACCGCGACAACCGGGTCACTGTCGACGCCAGCATCCTCGCGCTGCGGCAGCGGGCCAGGATCCCGGACACGACCTGGCACGCGGCCATCGAGGCCGTGACCGGACCGCAGGCGTTCCGGATCGGCTGCACGGCACAGGCCCTCGGCCTGCACGATCACGCGATCCTCGCCCTCACCAAGGCACACCACGACGGCGTGCCAGGCGCCTCCTACCTGCTGGCACTGTCAACCGGAGAAGCCGGCCGCCCGGACCGCGCCGCCGCGATGCTGCGCGCGGAACTCACGACCGACTCCCCCGAGCTGACCAGGACCAGGCGAATCACCATCCGAGGCAACATCGCCCACTACCTCGGGCACAGCGGCGATGCGCGCGGCGCGGTCGAAGAGCTGACCAGGCTGCTCGACCACTGCGATCCGGCCACTCCGGTCGCCGTCAACGTGCGCC
>JAFGOK010000649.1 GCA_016926535.1 Micromonosporaceae bacterium
CCCTCAACGGCGCCGCCTGCACGGTCTCCTGACCAGGCGCGCAGATCGGCAGTCCGGCCCCGGGGCACTTGCCCTGGGGCCGGACCTCGCCGTTTCCCGCAGGGTGCGCCGCCGTCCGATCTGCTCTACGCCATCTTGAAGATGCTGTTCAGTGAGCGGGAAGCCGGGCTGGTGGGGCAGCTTCCGGTGCGGCCGTGATCGCAGCGGCAGTGACGTCGGGTGGAGCGGGGCAGGACGGGGCAGGGGTTGAATACGGTTCGTGGCGTTTTTCGCCCATAACAGCAATCGACGCGCTCGTCTACAGGAAAAAGCGCTTCAGGATCTCCCTGAATCGATCGGGCTGGTCCAGGTGAACGACACTGGTAACAGCGCAGCGGGCTGCGGCGCTGTTTGGCCATGATGTCCCAGCCTTCGTGGTCCGTTCCGGGATCACCGACCGTGGTACCGGCATTCGGGCGACCCGACCTGACCGCGATCGCCCAAAGGAGCGTTCGCCCGTGACCGACCCGGACGAGACGACAGGCCTCACCGAGGCGATCGATCGCGCCCGGCAGGCCGATCCGGCCGCCTTCGACCTGATCTACCGTGCGCTGCACCCCGGCCTGCTGCGCTACCTGAGAGTCCTGGTCGGCGAGGAGGCCGAAGACGTCGCCTCGGAGACCTGGCTGCAGATCGCCCGAGACCTGGACTCGTTCCGCGGCGACTGGGACCGGTTTCGGGGCTGGGCCGTCACCATCGCCCGGCACCGCGCCCTCGACCACTGCCGGTGGGCACGCCGACATCCGCATCTACCGGTCGAGCAGGTGCCCGACCGGGCCGTGCCACTGGACACCGCTGACGCCGCGCTGGAGTCGATCGGCACCGGAGAGGCTATTGCCCTGCTGACCCGGCTGCCCCGGGAGCAGGCAGAAGCCATCATCCTGCGGGTACTGCTCGGGCTGGACGCCAAGTCCTGCGGCCAGGTCCTCGGCCGCCGTGCCGGCGCGGTGCGCACCGCGACCCACCGCGGGCTGCGACGCCTGGAACGCCTGCTGACCGAAAAGCCCTGTCCCGCGATGCCAGGCTCCGCGGTAACACCGACGACCGACCCAGCGCAGTTGGGGTGATGAGCGTGCACCGAGAACCAGACCGCCTGGACGCGGCGACAGCCGAGTCGCTGCTCAGCCGCCGGCCGGTGACCGACCACGACCGGCTGGCCAGGCTACTGGCAGCCGTTGCCGCGCCTGCCGGGGAGGATGAGCTGCGCCGGCAGGTAGCGACCAGAGTGGCGTTCCTCCACGCCCGTCAGCATCCCCTTCCTACCTGGAAACGGAGACTATCCATGATCAAGACAACCCTCGCGAAGCTGATGACCATGAAGATTGCCGCCCTGGGGCTCGCAGTCGGCGGGGTTGGTGGAGTGGCGGTCGCAGCCACCACCGGCAACCTGCCCGACCCGATCCAGCGCCACGTCCCCGGGTCCACCGCCCAGTTCGCGACCGGCTCCGCCGGCCCCTCGATGACGCCGGAACGTTCCGCACCGCCGTACTCGCTGCTTGACGCCTGTCGCCGGTACCAGGAACGCGATCGCACCCAGCGGCACACCGCGCTGCGCAACGAGGCTGAGTTCAGTGAACTGGTCGCCCACCTCGGCGGCCCGGACCAGGAGCGCGCCGACGCCTTCTGCACCGACCTGCGCCGGGCATGGCCCAGCGCCACACCCGGTGGTCAGACTCCGAACACACCGGCCTCACCGCAACCCAGCCCCCAGCGATCCGGCGGCAACGGCCCGGCCGGAGCTCCGGGGTCCACCGCCGGGCAGCCCAGCAACCACGCCTCCACCGGAACGCCCTCGAACCAGCCGAGCAACCGCTCCGCCAGCCCGCGGCGGTAACACAGGGCAAGGCCAACCAGCGATGATGGGGTCATGCGGATCGTTCTCGCCGGAGCCTCGGGCTTCCTTGGTACCCACCTTGTTCGGCAGCTCACCGGAGCTGGGCACGCGGTCATCCGGCTCGTGCGCCGCAAGCCAGGCGCAGCCGATGAGCGGGCCTGGGATCCGGATGCTGGCCTCCTCGATTCAGCAGCGCTGGCCGGGGCCGGGGCCGTTGTCAATCTGGCCGGGGCCAGCGTGGCCCGCCTGTGGACTGAGCAGTACCGGCAGACGATCCGCACCAGCCGCGTCACTACCACCAGTACCCTGGCGACAGCCCTGGCCGCCCTCTCGGACGACCGTCCCCATCCCCGGGTCCTGCTCAACGCTTCGGCGATCGGTTTCTACGGCGACACCGGTGACCAGGCCGTTGATGAGTCCTCCCCGGCAGGAACGGGGTTCCTCGCCGGGGTGTGCCGAGACTGGGAGGCGGCGACCCAACCGGCCGAGGAGGTCGGGATTCGGGTGGTGCACCTGCGCACCGGGCTGCCGCTGGCCGCTGGCGGAGGGCTGCTGAAGCCGCTGCTGCCGCTGTTCCGCGCTGGGTTGGGCGGGCGGATGGGCGATGGTCGGCAGTACTGGCCCTGGATCTCGCTGGTCGACTGGCTGGGGGCCGTTCAGTTCCTGCTGGAGGACCCGCCGGCTGGCCAGAGCAGCATCAGCGGCCCGGTCAACCTGGTCGGCCCAGCACCCGCGACGAACGCCGAGTTCGTGGCCGCGCTGGGGCGGGTCCTGCGCCGACCCGCCGTACTCCCGGCCCCAGCTTCCGCGCTGCGGCTGGCCCTGGGCGGGTTCGCCGCCGAGGTGCTCGACAGCCACCGGGTGCTCCCGACCGTGCTGAGCGAGACCGGATTCCGCTTCCAGCACAGCGCCCTGGAACCGGCGCTCCGCGCAGCCCTCTCGTGACACCGCCCCCGCCGATCCCACACGGCGGGATCGCATGGTGGGTCACCTGCCCGATTGCCCCCTTCGGCTTCCGGAATCGGGAGGAGCCAGGTCAGCGATCTGTTGAAGGGCCTCAGGGTCCAGAATGGTGATCTCGCGATAGCCGGTGCTGACAATGCCGGCGTGGCGCAGTTCTCGCGCAGCCTTCTGGAGACTCACATCGGCAGCCCCGCAGAGGGTGGCCAGTTCTGGCTGGGTCAAGCCGATGCCGACCACGATGCCAGAGGGCGTCCGTCGACCGCAGGCGCGAGCCATTTCACACAGGATCCTGGCAAGCCGCACATTGAGTGGGTACGAGGCGAAATCCACTCGCCGGGTATTGGCCCAGCGCAGGCGATCCGCGATGATGCCGGCAATCTCAATGGCCCCATTCGGATGGTCACCAAGGAAGCTCCGAAAGGCCGCCCGGTGGATGATCCGGATGATCGAGGGCCGGCAGGTGGTGACGGTAGCCGATCGTGGGGTGTCGTTGAGGGCGGACGTCTCCCCCACGATGTCCCCGGAGACCCGCACCGACAGCAGCGCCTGACGACCATCAGACATCATCACGGTGACTTTGGCGATAGCGTCCAGCAAGAGCACCACATGTGATTCGACAGCTCCCTCTGCCATGATGACGCGGGACGATTCCACCGAGCGTCGCACGCCGAGGGCCAGCAAGTCGGCGCGCGTGCGGTGATCGAGTCGCCCCAGCAGGGTCCCAGACGTCCACAGAACCTTGTCCACGCGACAGACCTCCCATGTATGTCCGTCAAGCCCTCC
>JAFGOK010000650.1 GCA_016926535.1 Micromonosporaceae bacterium
ACGTGCCACAGGGCGACAGCACCTGCCATGACCAGGACCCCAAGCGCGCAGGCGGCAACGGCGAAGGCCGCGTTGACCCAGATCAGCAACTTGCGCTTGTCGTAGCGGTCGGCAAGGCGGCCAGCATAGAGACTGAGCAGCAGCACGGGAAGGAACTGGAGCGCCGTCGCGATACCAAGGGCCGTCGCCGAGTTGTCGGACAGCTGTAGAACCAACCAGTCCTGGGTGATGAACTGCGCCCACACTCCGATGAGTTTCACCAGCTGACCCGTGACGAAAAGTCTGAAATTTCGTACCTTCAACGAACCAAACACGGTTGTCAGCCCAGCTCGCACGCGCGGAGCGCCCCTTTCAATTTCAACACACTCGGTTATTTAGCGTAACTAATAATCGGGCAAACGTCGACGTGAATACCCTCACCGCCCCCGTGATCAAGGTAGGCTCACCTCCGTGAGTGAGCCGTCCACCTCCGCCCGGAGCAGCGAAAACCCTCAGGACAGCCCTGGCAGACCCCGCCCACTCGATCCGCCGATGGTGCCCTTCGCCCTCGCAGGTCTGGCCATCTGGGCTGTAGCTGGCCTCATCGCGCTCGCTGTTCGTCCATGGCTTGACGAGCATGACCACGAATCGTGGCTCTGGATCTGCCTCGCCGGTTTTCTCCTCGGCCTGCCGGGGCTGGCGACGATGGTGCGCCATGACGCCCGGCGGAGACCGCACCGGGAACGCTCCGACCGCAACGGGCCGGCACCCCGCTGAGCTACCCGGGCGGGTGGGCCTTACGACAGCCGCAGCAACTCGCCCGGCACCGGCGGGGTCAGCCCCGCCTCGGCCGCCCGCCCGAGCAAGGTGTCGACGGCCGCATATCCCTCGTCGCCGAGGTTTTCAGTGAACGTATTGACATAGAGCGCGATATGCGCACGGATCACCTGCTCGGAGGTTTCCTTGGCATGCGAGCGCACGAAATCCATGCTCGCCTCGGGATGCCGGACGGCCTGGCGGACCGATGCCCGGATCCATGCCATGGCCAGGTCGGGGTCAACGCCAGGATCGGCGCCGGATGAACGGCGGGCGAGGATCGCACCGAGCGGGATCGGCAGTCCGGTCGTCGTCTCCCACCACTCCCCGAGGTCGGCCAGCGCACGCAGACCCTGGTCCTGGTAGGTGAACCTCGCTTCGTGGATGACCAGACCAGCGTCGAACCGGCCTGCGGCAACGGCGGGCATGATCTCGGCGAACGGCACGACCGTGACCTGCCGAGGGCCGTTGCCAGCCGCCCACAGGCGCATGAGAAGGTAGGCGGTCGTCCGGTCTCCCGGGACAGCCACGTGCATCCCGGAGAGGTCACCGGCCCAACCGTTGGCCGGCCCTGTCCCTCGGACCAGTACCAGCGGTCCGCAGCCGCGTCCGAGCGCCCCCCCACACGGCAGCAGGGTGTAACGGTCGAGCAGCCAGGGCAGCGCCGCGTAGCTGACTTTCACCAGGTCGTACGCGCCGGCCTGCGCCGCTGTGTTCGTGAGGTCAACGTCGGCATAGGTGACATCGACCGCGGGCGCACCGGCCACCAGCCCGTGCACCAGTGCATGGAACACGAACGTGTCGTTCGGGCACGGAGAGATGGCGAGGGACAGCGTCATGGCACCATGGCCCCTTCCTAGAGTGCTGCGAACGCCGCAGCCAGCGCCCGCAGGGCCTGCGGGACTCGCCACGCGGCGCGGTCTCTCGGCCCGATCGGGTTCGAGACCGCCCGCACCTCTGCGAACGCGGCGCCGGTCTGCTCGGCCGCCAGCGCGACACCGTAGCCCTCCATCGCCTCGGCCACCGCTTCGGGGTAACGGGCGCGGAGCGCATCCGCGCCCGCTTGGGTCCCAGTCGCCGTGGCCACCGTCAGCACCGGCCCGACCACCGCGGCCGGGACGGCCAGCCGCAGCGCCGCGACCAGGACTGGGTCAGACGGGATGGCCGAAGGGCCCAGCCCCAACTCGCCCAGAGAGTGAAACCCGTCGGGGCTGTTGGCCCCGGCATCCGCAGCGGTACTCGCGGAGGCGATGGTCATGCCACCGATGCCGATCCGATCCGGGAACCCCCCAGCGATGCCGGCACACAGGACGGCCTCGAACGGTGCACCGGAGCATTCCGCCAGGGCGAGCAACCTGGCGGTCCCTGCGGCCGCCGCCGCAGCGCCGACCCCGACCGCCACGACCTCCGCGACTGGTGGAGTCTTGTGATCATGGAGCCCTGACAGCACTGCCAACCGCTCAGCCTCGACTGCGGTAACCACCAGAACCTTGCCGTATCCGCCCAGCGTCAATCGGTGTCATCCCTTTCGGCAAGGCCGGACGGCCGATAGAGGTGGTATCCGGGAGAGCTGATCTTCGTCTCATCCGGATCATCCTGGCCGATGTCATTGGAGTCAACCCATCCGGGAAGTCGCTTGACGAGGTGGTCCGCCAACTCGTCTTCGGCGACCGCCACCCGCTCGGAACGCTGCCGCTCCGTCGCCAGCTGCTGCCTCGGACGTTCCGGTCGCTGCCGGTTTGAATCGGAGGCCTTGGCCCGTCGCCGCTCCCGAGGTGGATTCTCCGGCAACCGCTTGGGTGCCCCTCGTCCCTGCTCCTCGCTCGTTCCGACTCCCCCGACCAGCCGGTCGCCCCGCAGTCCGATGGTCGCGGCGACGGCGCGCACGGCAGCCAGCACGGCCAGACCGGCGAGCACCGCCAAGCCCCAGCGCCCGGCGAACGGAACGAGCCCGAGCGCCGCCCCCGCCACCCAGGCCAGCATCAGCAGTGTCTCCGAATGCGCGAACGCGCTTGCGCGCACCTGCTCGCCGATGCGTTCCTGGATGACCGCGTCAACGGCGAGTTTGGCCAAGCCGCTGGCGATCGCGGTGATGAGACAGAGCGGCACCGCCGTCTCCATGGTCGGCAGCACGACGGCCGTGACGGCGGCAACAGCCGCGATCACAATCCCGGTGGCCTGCACCGCAGCCGGCCTGCGGATCCGGACGCCGGTACCGACAGCGGTCGCGAGGAATGTCCCGGCCGCCAGCGCTCCGGCGACCGCCGCGAGCGCGCCGCCCTGCGAAAGGGTCCAGTGCAGCAGGCGATCGGGGAGGACATCGGACCGGATGGCGAAGGCCAGGTACAGAGTCAGGAACCCATACATGGCACGGAGCGAGGCACTGCCGGCGATGGCCGAGACCACCA
>JAFGOK010000651.1 GCA_016926535.1 Micromonosporaceae bacterium
GAGTGCGCCCCCGAGCGATCGATCGGTGAGGGCTGAGCGAAGCCCTTCGGGTTATGTTGCTGAATGCTACCTATCGTGATTCTCTGATTACCATGGGAGGTTATTCTGGAGTATCGATCTCTTGGCGCACCGTCATGACCGTCATCGCCGGAGCGACGTTACTGACAGTCGTCGTACTCGTGGCGACCTGGCTGGCCGCAGATGGTGTGGTGCGGGCGGTCGGCGGATCAGCGGCCCTGGACCGATGGGCGGACCTGGGTAACGCATTTGGCGTGCTGAGCAGCGTGCTGTCCGGCATGGCCTTCATTGTGCTCATCGTTACACTGTGGATTCAGCTGCGTGAGCTAGCACTTCAACGCACCGAGCTGGGACTGCAACGCCAGGCGATTGAACGGTCTAGCAGCGAGCTCAAACGGGCCGCCGAGGCGGAAATGCGGTCGCTACATTTCGAGTTGCTGCGTCTGAGCCTCGAAGACCCAGCTCTTGCACGAGTCTGGCCTGATGCCTCTGCGGTGGACCCTGAGCGACAAAGGCAGCTGCTGTACGCCAACTTGATCTACCAGCATCTGGTTTTGGCGATGGGGCTGGACGGAGCTACCGACGATCAGATCAGGGCGACACTTCGGTACGTCCTGAGATCCGAGATCATGCGAGAGTACTGGACGTCGGCTGTCGCCCTCCGGCATCAGACCGAGACTCCGGCAACACGGACGTGGCGGATCGGGTGCATCGGTGATGAGATCATGCAGGAATACGCGTGCGCCCAGCCGGGCAGCTCATGCTGATGCAGGCGAACAGCGGGCGAGCGGGCGTGGATCTCAGGGGGGCCACGACGGGGAGAGGATCCGCCGAACGGTGTCCACGAGCATGTCGCGCTCGGCGGGGGCGCTGAAGGGAAGTTCCCCGATGAGCCGATCGAGGAATCCGTCGAGCACGACCATGACCCAGGCGCAGAGGCGGCCGGCTGGCACCTCGCTGCGGATCCTTCCGGCTGCCTGGGCAGCTTCGACCCGGGGCAGGAGTCCGCCATGGACGGTGACTTCGTCTCGCGCCAGCGCGGCTGCGACGTCCGGGTCGGCCATGAGGGAGCCGACGGCGCGGATGAAGCCGGCGACCCGCGGATCAGTGGCCTCGTCTGCGGCGTGCCTGACGTAGTCGATGATCACCTCGTCAGGGTCAGTGCGTCCCTGCTGCGCGGAGAACCAGGCTGAGGTCTCCTTGGTGCCGTAGTCGAGGATGGCCAGCAGCACGCTCAACTTGGTCGGGAAGTAGTGGAAGAAGGTACCCGACCCGATCCCCGCTGCCTTGCAGATTGACGCGGTCGTGGTGCGGTCGAACCCATCAGCGGCGAAGCGGGTGAGGGCGGCGTCGATGATGGCCTCGCGCCGGGCCTGATATCGAGCTGGATCGACCGTGCGGGCCACGTTGTCTCCTTTCCTAGAGTGGCTACTCTATTATTAGAGTCTGTCGTTCCGTCGAGGTGACCTGAGATGACGAAGATCCCTGACCGCTGGTGCCTTACCCAGGCCGATCACACCCACACCGTGGAGATTACCGAGGTCGGCTTCTCCCGCACCGTCACCTGGAGGCTCGACGACGTCGAGCTTGCCAGCGTGAAGAACTCGGACAAGCACGTCGTTCTCAACGCGGGCGAGCACGGCGCCATCGGCGTGCGTTTCTCGGATCTCCTGGGCTCGACGCGCCGCGTGACCTGGCATCCCCCCGACAGCGAACTCGGCGCTCAGATCGCGGCCCGCACCGGCCTGGGCGGCGTCGATTTGACCCCGACGCCAGGTTCGAAGGCGGCGGCGCGGCAGGCATGGATTCGCAGACACCCTCACCTGCATGTCGTGGGCCGGACGGGCGCCGCTGCGGTCGGGGTTGCGCTCCCGCTGCTGGTGCTGTGGCTGCTGTCCCAGATCCCCATCTCCTGGCCGGACTGGCACCTGCCGTCGATCCCGTGGCCGGACCTTCCCTTGCCCCACATTTCGATCCCGTGGCCGCACTGGGATCTGCCAGAGCTGCCAGCCTGGCTCAGGGAACTGCGGGAGAAGGCCGAGTATCTCAAGTACGTCTGGCCGGTGGCGCTCGCATTCGGACTCGCGCAGGCCGAGGTGCGGCGGCGGAAGCGGCACGGTGGACCCAAACGCTAGATGACCCATTCCAGGGGCTTGGGTTTGATACGAATGGTTCTGCCTTCGGTGGATCTCCTCGGGGGCGCTTGGAGCGCGGAGTGCTGTGGGTGTGCGGAGTCTGGAGGGGGCTATGACGCCCATGGGGCTCCGCATTACCCAAGGACTCCGCGCTGATGCGGGTCGCCACCGAGTCTGACCCCCCGATAGGTCATCTAGGACGAGGAACGCTTCTCCCCCTCAGAGAGGGTATTGAGGATCTGCTGGCCGTACCTGGCGAGCTTGCGCTCGCCGACCCCACTGATCGTGGACAGGGCGTCCATCGTGGCCGGGACCTCCGTGGCGATCTGGCGCAGCGTGGCGTCGTGGAAGACGACGTACGCCGGGACGCCCTGCTCCCTCGCGGTCTCGGCCCGCCAGGCCCGCAGCCGCTCGAACACGGCCATGGCCTCCTCTGACAGATCTGCTGCCGCGGGGACCGGTGCGCCGGCACCGGTGCCGGCGCCAGTGCCGGCTGTCCCGGTGCTGGCTGCGCCGCTGGTGCTCGTGGCGCTGCCAGCCCGGGAGGCCCTGGCCGCTGCGGCCGGGCGCTCCGGGTCGCGACGGAGCATGACCTGCCGCTGCTGGCGCAGCACCGCCGTGCTGGCGTCGGTGAGCACCAGCGTGCTGTACTCGCCCTCGAC
>JAFGOK010000652.1 GCA_016926535.1 Micromonosporaceae bacterium
AACGGTCGTATGGTGACACGCCTGAGGGATACCTGCTCCCGCCCCAACCACTGGCACGGGCTGGCGGGTAACCTGATGGCCACGAACCTGCCGCGAATGGTTCCGCCGTCACGATTGCGAACAAGCATGGACTGGTTCCTCCATCCGCCCTCGCCGGCCACCGCGACCCGGTTGCGCCGCCAGATCGCTGCCTACCTCGCACGCTATGCGACCGATGACGACCGGTTGTGGGCTGCTGAAGCGACCGTCGGGGAGCTCCTCGGCAACGCCGTCGACCACACCGAGGGTCCGGTGTGGGTCACCCTGGAATGGAGTGGCCCCCACCCGGTGCTCACCGTTCACGATCTCGGCCCAGCCTTTCCCCTCGACCCCACCCCTCCGGATGCCGCAGCAGAGCGCGGGCGTGGCCTGTGGATGGTCTCTCGGATGGCGAGCGACCTGTCCCTGACCGCGAAACCGGGCGGCGGCAAACGAGTCAGTGCGACACTGCCCGTCACCCTCCAGGCCGAGCGGTCGTTTGATCCCCGGCCGAGAGAGGTCAACCCCCTGCCGCCGATGGAGGAAGCGGAGGTGGACGGGTTCGGGAAAGAGACCCTCCTGCGGGCCATGGTCGTCGAGCTAGCGCTGGTTATTGAGGAGCAGCACGGCCCGCTCGCGGCGCAGGCCGCCATAGCGCACGTGGGCGCGACCATCGGGGTGCAGCTGGAGCGGGAGTACCGCGCCGCCAGCGGCCTGGTGGGGCAGCTGACTCCGCAGCAGGTCGCAGCATGCTACATCCGGCTGAAAGCGGCGATCGGCGGCGGTTTCTACCCTATCGAGATTTCCGAGGAGCGGATCGTGCTCGGAAACCGCCGATGCCCGTTCGGCCGGGCCGTCCGCAGCCAGCCGGCACTGTGCCGGATGACCTCAAGCATCCTGGGTGGCCTGGTCTCCCGCAATTGCGGCGAGGCGGTCGTGGACATCGAGGAACGCATCGCATTCGATGACCCGGAGTGTCGGGTGGCTGTCTCGTTTGGCCAGCACGCGTGCTCAGCCGAAACCGGTCACCGCTATGGCGCTGTTCCGGCATAACGCAATACGCGTGTTGTCGTATCTCATCAGACCCGGCGTGCCGGCAGCGGAAAAACACCTCAGCGGCCATAGGCTTCGCCCATGGCGCCCTCGACCGTCACCCCCGCCACGTTCACACGGGCTCTGGATGAGTTGCGCTCAGTACGGCCACGCGCGGAAATAGCGGTGGAGGAAATCTCCCCGCCCGCGAGACTCGCCCCCTTCGCCTATGCGCTCAGCGGATCCGTCCTGCGTGCTGAGGATGAGGTGGCGACCGGGCGGCTCATCCTGCTGCACGATCCAGCGGGCCACGACGCATGGGATGGCACCATGCGCTTTGTCACCTATGTCACGGCGGAACTCGAACCGGAGCTTGCCTCCGACGCGCTGCTCCCCGCTGTCGGGTGGAGCTGGCTCATCGACGCCCTGGAAGGTCAGGACGCGCCGTTCACGGCGATCGGGGGGACCGTCACCCAGACACTCTCCACGCGCTTTGGCCAGCTTGCCGGGGATCCGACGGCCGCGGACATCGAGATCCGAGCATCGTGGACTCCCCGCGGAAATGACTACGCCGCGCACCTGCTGGCCTGGTGCGACCTGCTGGCCTCAACGGCTGGTCTGCCCCCTCCGGGGGTGGTGAACCTGCCGGAACGGCGGGCCGGCGGGTGAGGGCAGGCTCACCGGCCGACCCGCGTCAGGTCACTGGCTGCTAGGAGGGTCAGTTGAGGTAGGTGCCTGCTTCCTTGCACACCGGCTGGGCCTCCGCCGTCTTCGACTTGGCCGTCGCGGAGTCCCCTTCGTCAGCGGCGTCAGCCGCCTCGGCAAGCAGCTGGAGACAGTTTGAAATGACCTGTTTCTGCCGCTTCAGCTCATCTGCCTGGTTCTGTGAACCGGTCAGGTCAGTCTTTGCCTGCTCAAGATCATCCTTGAGTTGCCGGTTCTCCTCGCCGAGCCTGTCGATCTCCTGATTGCTCGCGGTGATGGTCTTGTCCTGCTGGCTCACCGTCTGCTTGCTGTCGCTCAAGGCGCCATTCCTCGAAATAAACAGACCGGTCATCACCCCTGAAACGATGAGGAACAGCACCATCAGCCCACCAAGCACGATGGTCAGAACACCGCGACCGCCTGAGGCGGGGGCTCCCATCCCTGGCCCGGGAGCTCCCATCATCATCGGCTGCATCGGTGGAGGTCCCGCGACTGGCGGCGCACTGCCGAACGGCACCCCGGTGGCCGGCTGGGGATACTGGCCGAATCCACCAGGATCAGATGAGAATCCGACTGCCGGTTCCTGGGGGACAGAGGAATAACTTGAATTGGCGTTCGGATAGTTGTAGCCCGATTCGGGCTGTTGCTCACTATTGGGCATTCCGCCGGGGTAGGCCATGCACTCCTCCAGGTGCTCCCGAGAACGGGAATCTCGGGGGATGTAATACAAGTGATCGGCTTCTTGGTCGGTCAGCTCAGCAAATTCCGAGGGTCTCACAGACGACTGAGACGGGAATGGCAAAGCCGATGCCCTCAGCATCCATCACTTTCGCCGTAGCTACGCCGACGACGAGTTTCTGGGCGTTGACGACTGGCCCTCCGGAATTGCCGGGATTGATCGCCGCGTCGAACTGCACAAACGATCCCTCACTGGTGTTTCGAAGAGCACTGACAACGCCAGAGGTGACGGTACTCTCCGCCCCGAGCGGTGCGCCAATCACCACCACCGGTTCCCCGGGCTCTGCTGCGCCCCGAGCTGCGGAAAGCCGGGGGAATCTCTCGACCGAATGCACGACGGCGAGGTCTTTTTCCTCACTGGTAAATATGATCTTCGCGGTATACCGCTTGTTGTCCCGTTCGAGACTCACATCGCGCCCGCCACCGATGTAGGTGTCTTTGACCACGTGGTAGTTCGTCACGAAATCCGTACCCCCGCCAGCGGGTTCCTCGCCGAACGCGAAGGCCGTCCCCGTCCCAGTCTTCGCGATCACTTTGAAGACACTCGGCGTCACCTCGGCCGCCACCTTGGCCGGATCGATCGTGCGCCGTTCCAGATCCCCGGTCCGGCTCTCCAGGTCGGCCAGTTGCTGCTCCTGGCTCGCCCTGGTGTTCGCGGCGAGCGTGTTGGCGTCGTCCAGCCGGTCATCCAGCCGCAGCAGCAGCACGGCCTCGCCGGCCGAAACAAACAGCAGCACCACAGCCAGAATCGTCGCCAGCACCGCAAGGTGCTGCTTCGGAGCCCGCCCTCCCGACCCGGAGGTCGGTGCCATGGCCGCTGGAGGCCCGCTATACGGTGGCGGGACCGCCGGAAAACCACCGGTGTGCGGATATCCCGCCGATGGTCGCGCTGGCACTGCCATCGGGGGCGGGCCTGGCGGGGGAACGATCGGCATCCCGCCGGTCGGCCCGAAGGGACCATGACCTGGAGGCGGGGGCATCCCCGGGGCAACGCCCTGTGGGCGCTGCCCTGGCTGTGGCATCCCCGGCGGGGGGATCACCGGCATCCCCGCCGTCACCGGGTTGTTCAGCCGCGGTGGTTTCGGCCCAAGGCGCTCGGTGCGAGACGCCCCGGGCTCCTCTCCCCGGGCAGGATCGGGCTGGTGCGGCGTGCCAGATGCCGCAGAGTCCTCGGGCTCGTACCCCGACGTCATGACACACGTCCCTCCCTTGCGGTGGCGCCTCACCCTAACCGCCGCCCGCAACACCCTAGCGCCGCCGACCGGTGTCGTGGCGTCCGTATCCTGATCAGTCTTACCCGGCGTGCCGGTCGGCATCCGCCCGAGCGGGCCGTACGGTGATGGCGTGACCGACGAACCCTCGCACCAACGTTGGGATGCAGGCGTCGCCGCCGACGGTCAGAGCACCGCCACCGAATCATGCGGAGGCGACCAGCCGCCGGCGGTTCTGCTCACCACGCCACGAGACGGAACTCCTGAACCAGTGACGACCCCCGAGGATCTCGCGGAGACCGCCCAGCGGCTCGCCCGCGGCCACGGACCGGTCGCCATCGACGCGGAGCGCGCATCCGGCTATCGCTACACCCACCGGGCCTACCTGCTTCAACTTCGCAGAGCCGGCGCAGGGACCGCCATGATCGACCCGTTGCCGTTCGGGGATCTCAAGGGCCTGGCCGACGCGATCGTTGGCGCGGAATGGGTGCTGCACGCGGCGAGCCAGGATCTGCCGTGCCTGGCGGAGCTGGGCCTGCTGCCGAAGAAGCTGTTCGACACGGAGCTCGCCGCCCGGCTGGCTGGATTCGAGCGAGTCGGGCTGGCGGCGCTGACCGAGATGTTGCTGGGGTTCGCACTCGAGAAGCACCACTCCGCCGCTGACTGGTCGACCCGGCCGCTGCCGGCCTCCTGGCTCGCCTACGCCGCGCTCGACGTCGAGCTGCTGCTGGAGCTGCGCGAGTTGCTGTCCGAGGAGCTGGAGCGCCAGGGGAAGACCGAGTGGGCCGCCCAGGAGTTCGCTGCCCTTGCCGCAAACGCTGCCCAGCCGCCACGGTCCCGGCCGGACCCGTGGCGGCGTACCTCCGGGATCCACCGGGTCCGGGGCGCGCGGGCGCTGGCCAGGGTCCGCGCCATGTGGTTCGCGAGAGACCAGATCGCCGCCCGGCGTGATACGAGCCCAGGCCGGGTACTTCCGGACGCCGCGATCATCGCGGCCTCTGAGAGCGATCCCCAGGACGAGCGGACCCTCCTGGCCATCTCCGGGTTCTCCGGCCGGTCCATTCGCCGGCTTGCCAGGGTATGGCTGGAAGCCCTCGCGCAGGCGAGGGAGCTCCCAGAGGAGGAACTTCCGACGACACCGGTCGCCGACGGGCCTCCGCCGCCACATCGCTGGGCGGAGCGCGACCCGGCGGCTGCCAAGCGCCTGCGCCGCAGTCGCGAGGTGGTCGTCGCGCTCGCGACGGACTACCGGGTGCCCCCGGAGAACCTGCTGGCCCCGGACCTCGTCCGCAGGCTCGCCTGGAGCCCTCCCGAGGTGATCTCAGCGGAGACCGTCGAGGGGTTTCTCACCGGCCTCGGCGCCCGCCGCTGGCAGATCGAGCTGACCGCGGAGCGGCTCGCCGCGGCGCTGGCCGGTGCAGCGGGCGAGCGCCGGTTCGACAGCGGCTGAGCCAGCGAGTACCGGAGTCATGGCGGCAGCTGGGAACCTGGCGGTGACCTCAAGGCCGCCCCCGGGCAGGGCGACGGCACTGACCGTTCCTCCGTGAGCGTCGCAGACGGCTCGGACGATCGACAGGCCCAGGCCGGTCCCCCGGCAGCCAGTCCGCTCCCTGCCGCCTCTGCGGAACGGTTCAAACAGCGCGGGCAGGTCGTCGGGGTCGACCTCGAAGCCGGTATTGCGGACAACGAGCCAGGCGGAGGTCCCGTCCTCTCCGGTCTGCACGACCATGCTCCCGGCGAGGTGGTTGTACCGGACGGCGTTCTCGATCAGGTTGCCGGCGAGCCGGCCGAGGAGCTCCGGATCCCCGATCACCTCGGCCTGAGCGAGCTGCGTGCGGACATCGAGGGTGAGCCGCCTGGCTTCCGGCCCGATCGAGGACAGCGCGGCCGCCACCCCGGACCGCAGATCCACCGGGGCCTTCCGCACCAGCCTCCGGCCGGCCTGCGCCTCGCTTCTCGCCAGGATGAGCAGCGACTCGACCAGGTCGTTTGCCCGGATTGAGGCGTCCCGCACCACCGTCGCCATCCTCCGGTACTCACCGACGTCGGCCTCGGGGTCACCGGTCGTCACGTCGATCTCCGTGCGCATC
Organism: Micromonosporaceae bacterium; assembly: GCA_016926535.1. GTDB lineage: Bacteria > Actinomycetota > Actinomycetes > Mycobacteriales > Micromonosporaceae > JABDRL01. The sequence goes on from JAFGOK010000652.1 coordinate 5,795, forward strand.
ACCGCGAGGGGCGTCCGCAGCTCGTGTGATGCGTTGGCGACGAACCGTTTCTGGCTCTCGAAAGCCGCAGTGATCCGGTCCAGCAGCGCATTGATGGTCTGGGCGAACTCCGCGACCTCAGCATCGCCTCCGGAATACCGGATGCGCTGGTCCAGGGTCTCCCCGGACAGCCGTCGCGCCATCGTCGTCACCTCGTGCAGCGGGCGCAGCACCCGCCCGGCGACCAGGTATCCGCCAACGACGGCGATGACGCAGGTCGCGACGAGGCCGAGACCAGCGGTCAGCACCAGGCCACCATCGCACGGCGCCGGAGGAACGAACCACACCAGGACCATCACCACGGCCCACACCGCCAGCAGCGGCACGCTGTTCAGGATGATCAGCCGCAGTCGCGTCCCCGCCCGCCCCCGATGACCCTTGCGAGCGTCGTAGACCGTCATCACACCACCTCGGCTCGCAGCTGGTAGCCGACGCCGACGATGGTCTCGATCATGGGCGGATCGCCTAATTTGCGGCGAAGGGTCATCATCGTCACCCGGACTGTCGTGGTGAAGGGATCGGCATTGGCATCCCAGACCCGTTCCAGGAGCTCCTCCGCGCTCACCACCGCACCGTTCGCCTTCATCAGCTCCGCGAGCACGCCGAATTCCTTGCGCGTGAGATCGAGCGGGCGCCCGCTCCGGCTCGCCTCCCGCCTGGCCTGGTCCAGGACGAGGTCGCCCGCGAACAGCACCGGCGGGGCCGCCGGGGTGGCCCGCCGGCCGAGCGCCTGGACCCGGGCGACCAGCTCGTCGAAGGCGAATGGCTTCGGGAGGTAGTCGTCCGCCCCCAGACTCAGGCCTTCCACCCGGTCCGCGACGCTGCCGCTGGCGGTGAGCATCAGTACCCTGGTCAGCGCTCCAGACGCGACCAGGTCGGCGCAGATGTCGTCGCCGTGGATCCCCGGGAGATCGCGATCAAGCACGATCACGTCGTAGCGGGTGACCATGGCCATCTCATGGCCGTCCCTGCCGTCATAGGTCACGTCGACGGCCATCCCCTGCCGGCGGAGGCCCCGACCGATGGCGTCGGCAAGATCGCGCTCGTCCTCGATCACCAAGACCCGCATCAGGCCACCAGCTCGATCACTGAAGGCCCGCAGAGCCCAGCCGGCCGGGAAGTGCGCTGATGGAGGGCCTCGGGGGAGCCGGGGGAGCCTGCGGATGGTCGAGTCCGCTCATCCACTCGGTCACGTTCCGGGCGACATGTTGCGCCGTCAGACCAAGATCTTCCAGGATCTGGGCCCTCGTCCCATGGGGATGCCACCCCTGCGGCACTGCGATGTCCCGCAGCGGGGTGCGCACCTCGGCGTCCCGCAGCGCGCGGGCCAGGGCGTCGCCGAACCCGCCGACCCGCAGGCCGTCCTCGACGGTGACGACCACGCGGTAGTCGCGGGCCAGCCGGACTAGCTCGCTGGGCACCGGCCGCACCCATCGGGGATCAACGACGGTGACGCCATATCCCTGCTCACCGATGCGGGCTGCCGCGTCAACGGCCAGGTGGGCGAAGGGGCCGATGCCGACCATCAACACGTCCCGCCTCGGGGTCCTCGCGAGCACGTCGACCCCGCCCCGACCGTCCGTTCCACAGAGGCGGTCGATCGCAGGCAGGCTGTCCGGGACGGTACCCGTCGGGAACCGCACCAGCGTCGGGCCGGTGGCGACGGCGACGGCCTCGCGGAACTCCTCCCGCAGGGTCGCGGCGTCGCGGGGGGCCGCGATGCGCATCCCCGGCACGACACTGAAGACCGACATGTCCCAAATGCCGTAGTGACTCGGCCCGTCCGGTCCGGTGATCCCGGCCCGGTCCAGCACAAAGGTGACCGGAAGCCCGTGCAGGCCGACATCGAGCAGAACCTGATCGAAGGCCCGGTTGAGGAAGGTCGCGTAGACCGCGACCACCGGATGCATGCCGCCAAAGGCCATACCAGCAGCGGCGGTCACGGCGTGCTGCTCTGCGATGCCGACGTCGAACCCCCTGCCGGGCAACTCTCGCATCAGCTTCGCGACGCCGGTCGGCTCGGCCATGGCCGCGGTGATCCCGACGATGTCCTTGCGCTCCCGCGCGACCGCGACCAGCTCGTCCGCGAAGACTCCGGTCCACTTGACCGAGGCAGCCGCCAGCAGCTTCCCAGTGCGGGGATCGAACGCACTGCCAGGGGCGTGCAGGCAGTCGGCTATGTCCTCCTCTGCGGGCCGGTACCCGTGGCCCTTGCTGGTCACGGCATGCACGATCACTGGGCCGCCATAGCGCTTCGCCCGGCGGAGCGCCGACTCCACCGCCTCGATGTCGTGGCCGTCGACCGGGCCGACGTATTTCAGCCCGAGATCCTCAAACATGCCCTGCGGGGCGATGGCGTCCTTGATCCCCCGCTTGACCGCGTGGAGGACCTCATACATCGGCCCGCCGACCATGGGGGTGTTCCCCAGCGCATCCTTGACCAGGTCGAGGAACCGCTCATAGCCCGGATTGAGGCGCAGCGTCGCGAGGTGGTCGGCCAGCCCGCCGATGGTCGGAGCGTACGAGCGTCCGTTGTCGTTGACGACGATCACCAGCGGGTTCCTGGTGGCCGCGATGTTGTTGAGCGCCTCCCAGCACATGCCGCCGGTCAGGGCGCCGTCCCCGACGAGGACGACGACGTGGTCACTGCTCCCGGTCAGAGCGAGTGCCTTGGCGAGGCCATCGGCGTAGGACAGGGCGGTCGAGGCGTGCGAGTTCTCGATCAGGTCATGCTCGCTCTCGGCCCGGCTCGGATAGCCTGTCAGGCCGCCTCGCTGCCGCAGCAGGTCGAAGCCCCGCTGTCGCCCTGTTATGATCTTGTGAACGTACGCCTGGTGCCCGGTGTCAAAGAGGATCCGGTCACGCGGGGAGTCGAAGACGCGGTGGATCGCCAGGGTCAGTTCGACGACGCCAAGATTCGGCCCAAGATGCCCACCGGTGCGCGAGACCTTCGCGACCAGGAAATCGCGGATCTCGGCTGCCAGGGTTTTCAGCTGTTCAGGCGACAACCCTCGAAGATCACTTGGCCCCTGAATCCCCTCGATCACCGAATGTCCGGAAACGGCCGCGTCGTCATCGCTCATGGGCGGCCAGTCTATCCGGATGGCGCCCACCCGCAGTGGCCCGGATGGCCGGATGATCGCAGACCGATACGAACACCGGGAGTCATCCGCCGCCCGGCACTCTCGTGACCGTTCAGTTGTCGCGCCGGACGACCCAGGGGCGCTACGTGAAACTACCGGGTCTCCTGGTACGCCTTCGCGACCGCTTTGGCGAAGGCCTGCGCGTCGGCGTCGGCGACAAACGCCGTCAGCGCTGTGTCGATCTTCTCGTTGAACTCGGTGCTGGCCGCCGCGCCGTGGGCCAGCGAGCCGACGATGATCGTCGTGTCGCGCCCCCACTCTTCAAGCGCCTCGGCCAGGTAGTCGGTGTATTTGGACCTGTCGGCGTCGGTGCGGGCAGGGATCGACCCCTTCAGCGGGTTGAAGATGTCCTGGCCCCGCGTTGAGCCGCATTCGATGAGCCACTGCTGCGCCGCGCCGGGGTGCGGGGCTCCCTTGGGCAGGGTGAAGGCGTCGGAAAGGAAGTCGTAGACCCCGCTGCTGCCCGGCGAGGCGGTCACCGCGAAGTCGGTCGGGTACTTCAGGTTCTTTCCCAGGTTATAGGTGTAGGCCCAGTCCCCCATGACGTTATATGCGGCCGTCCCCGCGAGGGTCTTGTCCATCGCGTTCTGCCAATCGCCACTTGCGTTCGTGATATCCGACACCGCGAACACCCGCGCCGCCGTGGTCAGGGCATAGATCACCTGAGGGGAGGCCCAGTCGGTCGTGCCGTTCCACAGCCCCGTGTACTGGCCCGCCCCCAACTCACCGATCAGCACGGTCTCCAGCAGCTGCTTCTGCGTCCACAGCGGTCCGACTGCGATGGGGGTAATGCCGCCGGACCTGAGGATGGTCGCCTGAGCCAGGAGCTCGCTCCAGGTCTTCGGCGGCTCGGCGATTCCGACGGAGGCCAGCGTCTTCGGGTTGTACCAGATGAGGTTCGCCCGGTGGATATTGACTGGAACCGAGTAGATCTTTCCCTCGTAGGTCATGGCGTCGAGCAGCCCCTGCGGGAACACCGACCGCCACCCCTGACTGTCGTAGAGCTCGTCGAGGGCCTGCAGCCGCCCCGCCTTGATGTCGCTGGTCAGCTCCAGACCGGCATGGGCCTGATACGAGTCAGGCGGGTCCTCGCCCTCCAGCCGGGTCGCGAGCACGGTCTTGGCATTGACGCCAGCACCACCGCTGACGGTCGCGTTGATGAACTCGATCCCGGGATTGGTCACCTTGAAGTCGTCGATGAGGGCGTTCAGCCCCTCCTCTTCGCCCTCCCCGGTCCACCACGAGAAGACCTCAACCCGGTCGTCCCCGGAGTCCCCGCCTCCGGATCCAGCCGAGGAGCACGCCGCACCCGCGATCAGGACACCAGCGAGCATCACCGCGAGCGAAGCGGTACCAGAGTTGCGTCGCATGCCACCCTCCCGAGGATTCGCCTGTCTGAGGGCGACCGCCCACCTCCCGCGCTGCGGGCGACGGCCCCACGGCACCCCTATCGACGCCGAGGCGACGAACCGGAGGATTTCCCGGTGGCCGGTCCACCCCGCCAGCTCAGGCCCGCCAGCTCAGGCCCGCCGAACCAGCCGCCCGACGACCTCCACATGCTGGGTCATCGGGAAGGCGTCAAAGGCCCGCAGCACGTCGAGCCGGTACCCCAGGGCGGCGAACGCCCGCACGTCCCTGGCGAAGGTCGCCGGATCGCACGACACCAGGGCGACCGCGCGGGGATCGCGGCTGGCGATCCGCTCCGCAACCCTGGCGCCCAGACCGGTCCGCGGCGGGTCGGCGACGACCAGGTCGATCGACCGCCAGCGTGGGTTGCCGAGCACTGAGGCGACATCGCCGCGCACGGCCCGGACGTTGTTGCAGCCGGCAAAGCAGCGCCGCGCCGCCTCGGTCCCTCGCCGGTCCGCCTCAACGATGGTCACCTGCCCGGCGTCCCCGATCGGGCCGAGCAGCGCCGCCGCGAAGAGCCCTGCACCCCCGTACAGGTCCCACGCCCGCTCGCCGGCCCTCGGCCCGAGCAACTCGACGACCGCCGCCGCCAGGGTCGAGGCCGCCGCGGGATGCACCTGCCAGAAGCAGTCCGCCGCGATGCTGAACTCCCGGCCAACGGCCCGCTCGACGACCAGGCCGGCCGCTGCCGGGGGCCGCTGCCCGGGTAGCACGACGACGGCACCGCCGGAGTCCCGGACGACCTCGACGGTCTGGCCAGGGGCGGCCCGCTGGGCCTCCTGAGGTGGAGTCTGGATGTCCGGATGCGCGATCCGGCAGTGGTCCACCGGCACGACCTCGTGGGAGCGGTGCTTGCGCAACCCGAGGCGGCCGTCTGGGCCTGCGACGTACCGCATCCTGGTACGCCAGCCCTCCGCGCCTCCGGGCAACGGCTCGACGGTCAGCGGGACGCTGTCAATGCCAGCGATCCGGGCCAGTTGCTCCGCGACGACGGCCGCCTTGAGCCCACGCTGAGCCGCGACCGCAACATGCTGGAAATCGCACCCCCCGCAGCCATCCGGGCCCGCGAGCGGGCACGGTGCGGCGACCCGATCCGCGGAAGCGCGAAGGATCTCGGTGGCGTCCGCCCGAAGGAATCCCTTCCTCACCTCGGTGACCTGCGCCTTGACCCGCTCACCGGGCAGCGAGTGGCGGACGAAGACCACCTGCCCCTCACTGCGGGCGACACAGTGGCCTCCGGCGGCGATCGGTCCAACGTCGAGTTCGATCACCGAGCCGGAGACTGGCCCGATCCCAGACCCCTCACCCGCCCCCCTCATCGCGGTGACGCCTGATTCGAGGTCGAGCTACCGCCACGGGGACCTCGGGCCGGTACGTGGGACAGGCGCTCGTCGAACCGCGCGATGTCCATGCCCGCGACCGACTTCAGCTGCCACGGCACGCTCGTGACCATGACGCCCGGCTCGACCAGCAGCCGCGCCTTCAGCCGCAGGGCGCTCTGGTTGTGCAGCAGGTTCTCCCACCACCGGCCGACGACGTACTCCGGGATGAAGACGGTGACGACGTCTCTGGGGGACTCCCGACGCACCGACTTGACAAAGTCGATCGTCGGCCGGGTGATCTCCCGGAACGGCGACTCGACGACCGTCAGGGGGACCGGGATCTTGCGCCGCTCCCACTCCCGCTGCAAGGCCCTGGTATCCGCCTCATCAACGCCGACGGTGACCGCTGTCAGCGTGTCAGGCCGGGTGGCCTGCGCGTATGCCACCGCCCGGAGTGTCGGCAGGTGCACCTTGCTCACCAGGACGATGGCGTGGTTGCGGGCTGGAAGGACCTGGCGATGCTCGGTCGGGGCCAGCTCGCGTGCCACCGCGTCGTAGTGGCGACGGATCGCCGTCAT
>JAFGOK010000128.1 GCA_016926535.1 Micromonosporaceae bacterium
CCACACGCAGTGGACTCGACCCCGAGCACCGTTGCCAGCAAGGGGCTCACGTACCGGATCCTGAAGTCCTCATCGAGGACACACACGATGTCAGTGGCATTCCGAATGACTGTTCGCAGATAGCGATCGCCGTCCCGACGGTTGATCGCGTCGGTGAGCTCTATCCGCTCAACCGCGAGCGCCAGCTGGGCCGCCAGCACCTCGACGGTGTCCCTCATCGCATCCAGTACCTGATGGATCGACCCGATGCAGAGCTGGCCGGCGCCTGCCACCGCCTGCGGCAGACCGGACAGCAACGGGCAGATCAGCACGGCGTCATGCTCGGCCAGCTGATCGCGCCAGGCAGGGTCAAGGAGACCCAGATCGAGCGAGCCGGTCGAGACCAGTCGTGTCCGCCGCAGGGCCGGCTCGTCCGGGCGGCTGAAAGCAGCGTCGGGGCGGCTGAAAGCGGCGTCGGGGCGGCTGAAAGCAGCGTCCGGCCGACACGAAACGGCCTCGCCGGTCGCCGTATCCGAGCCCTTGCCGGACAGTGCGATGACCACCGCATGACGCGCGCCGGGCGGCATCAGCCGGCCGATGGCTCGCCGGACGGCCTCGGCTGCACCCTCTCCATCGACCGCCGTCGCCAGTTCACCACAGGACTCCCGCAGAACGCGTTCCCGCTCGACGGCCTGGCGATGCCGCTCGACGGTATCCGAAAGCCTCGTGACCACAATGTGGCCGATGATGATCACGCCGACCGCGATGACCATCAGATCGTGGATCCGGCCGGTGGCGATCTCGACCAGCACAGCGAGAGCCGGAACGACCAGCGCGACGCGCAGCAGCGCCGTTCGTATCCGGGCATGTTCCGGCAGCCCGACCCCGACCCGCTCCGTCAGCGCCACCATCGACGGATGCAGGGCACCCGCCCCGCTACAGGCGTAGAACACCAGATAGCAGAACTCAGAGATCCCGCCGGGGTACCAGCTCCCGTGGACCTGGAGCACCCCGTACGCCACATCTCCCGCCAGGGACGCGAACGAGCCAGCCGCCAGCAGCACGACGCAGGGGCTACTTCGAGCGGTGACCACCAGCCGCACCATGACGACGAGGACCAGCAGGTCCCCGACGACACACAGGGCGAGAATCGCCCGGTCGTCCCCACTCAGCCCAGCCTCGGTCAAGCTCGGGCCGATGAGAAACACCCAGGCCGCCATCGCCGCCGCGCACAGGACGGCGAGAAGATCAAGGAGGCGAGACCGGTCGTTGAGAGCGACACTGGCCCGGGTCAGCATCGTCAGTCCGATCAGGACGAGCGGTAACGTCGCGCAATAGCAGATACTCGCCAGGATCGGAAGCCCCTTGGACTGGATGACACTCTGCCCGAACGCCGCGTCCCCCACAGTCGACGAGGCGAGCGCTCCGGCGATGAACAGCCACGGTGCCCGCAGCCTCGGGCGGTTGCGCGACACGCCGAAGACCACTGCGGCAGTGCCCGTCACGCCGATGGCTGCCCAGGCCGGGACGCTCCAGCCATCAGACGTCAATGCCATGGTCCCCAGTGCGGCCATCCAGGTCGCGTACCAGAAGATCAGAGGAATCCTCCCCGGACGCAACCGCCGGTTCCTGGAACGACCGGAGGGAATTGCCACCTCTCCGGTATATCAGCTCGATCGGTCAGCGGAAATCACTCAACCGATCGACATGTTCATCGATATCAATCACTTCAACGAGTCACTGCCCCCGCTATCTCCCCTCCAACTCCCGGAGCGTCGTGTCAAGGAGCTCGACCGTCTCCGACGGCGTCCTCGCCTCGACACACAGCCGCTCCATCGCGAGGACATACTGCTCAACGTCGTCGCGCTTGTCGAGGTACAGCGCGCTCGTCAGCTGCTCGACATAGACGACGTCCGGCAGGTCCTCTTCCGGAAACCGAAGAACGCTGAACGCGCCACCAGCGGCGGAGTGTCCACCGACCTCGAACGGCACGACCTGGACTCTCACATTGGGCAGCTTCGTCGACTCCAGCAGCGCCCGAAGCTGACCCCGCAGGACGTCCCATCCACCGATCGGCCGCCGCAGGACCGCCTCATCCAGGACGACCCACACGTTCGGCGGGTTGTCTCGGGTCAGCAGTCGCTGCCGGGTCATGCGCACGTTGACCCGGCGCTCGATCTCCTCTGCGGACGCTCTGCCATGCCCCAGCACCACGACCGCTCTGGCGTACTCCCTGGTCTGCAGCAACCCCGGAACGAACTGGACCTCATACGCCCGGATGAGCGAGGCGGACGCCTCCAGGCCGAGGTACGACTGAAACCAGTTGGGCAGGACGTCTCCGAACCGGTGCCACCAGCCCGGCGTGTTCGCATCGCGGGCCAGGGCGAGCAGGCGCTCTCGCTCCTCGTCGTCGTCGAGCCCGTAGAGGGTCAGGAGATCCTCGACGTCACGCTCCTTGAAGCCGACCCGCCCCAGCTCCATCCTGCTGATCTTGGATTCGGACGAGCGGATCTCCCACCCGGCGTCTTCCCTGCTCACACCGCGCGCTTCTCGAAGTCTGCGCAGGTGCGCGCCCAGCAGCATCCGCAGCACGGTCGGGCCGCCGGTCGGATCACCCTGCTGTCGCGACGTCGCCACCTGTTGGACCTCCCAGCACCCACTCATCTCGTGGTAGCGCCCACCACGAAGCCACCGAGTAAGCATGCCATGGCACGGTCTGCGATCCGTAGCGCAGCGCTGGACGGATCGTGGCCGCTGTCAATGGCCCTGAGTGAAAATCACCCCAGAGTGTTACCTCGCCATCACAGAC